>JAFCEV010000008.1 GCA_017608985.1 Candidatus Pacearchaeota archaeon | reverse complement strand
GCAACAGGCCCGTATTGCAAACCAAAATCTCCTTCCATGAATTTGTTGTTTCCGCCTGCTCCGAATATTAAATATAAATCTTTTTTCTTTTTTGAGATAGAATCTCTTGGTCCTTTTAATTTTTCTTTAATTTTAGCTTCTCTTTTTCCAGCTTCTTCTATTACTTCAGCAAAAGAGTCATTTTCTCCTAATTTAGAAACTAATCCTGTAGTTCCACTAGCCATTACAGGCCCTGTTTCAAGAGAACCTCTGTATATATCTCCAAAAACCCAAAGTTTTTTTGTTCTTGGATGGATACCCCACTGATGTTCGTCATCAAGAGGAATTAAGAGTTGGTTTGTTTTTCCTTCAACTTGTTCTTTTTTTGGAAGAGTAAGTACTAAAAATGATTGTCCATTTCCTAATTCAAGAACTAAATCCTTTGATAATTTTCTGAAGTAATCTTTTACATAACTTGTTGAGATATAATTAACACCTTTTTCTACACCTGCAATATCTTTTATCTGAAACTTACACCTGTCTGGAACATGAGAATCTGAAATTTCTAATGATTTATATTTCTCAGGAAAGAAAGCAAACATAGTATCTGAAACAAAATAAGAAGGCTTTCCTGTTTTAAGGTTTAGTATAGGCATAGTGTTGTTAAATGGAAGAGCAGCAATATTTAAATCATTTTCATACATATTTTTGTCAAGATTCTGAACATAAAACCTATCATATGTTTCTGTTGCTGGATTATAGAATACTTTTTCTTCTATTACATCCTCTGAACTTGCACTATAAGGTTTAAATTTTGCACCTTTATCATGATTCTTATAATCACTTCTATTTTGAGCATTAACTTTGAGAGAAGTAGCACCAAGAATAATTCCTCCTGCTGTAGCACCAATACCTAATTTTTTAACCAATGAATTTTTCATGAATTTTTTCAGAAAAAGAACTTTATAAACTTTTCTATAATGTTATTATTATTGGGTTACAGCATTTATATTGTTATTCCAGAGTTATAACTTCTTATTAAATAGCTGACAAAACTATATTAACTGGTTTCTTTTCTGATGGATAACATTGCTGAATAAGACATTTTTCAAGAATTTGTTTTTTAACAGCATAATTACATTCTTTAGAATATCCTCATAAGTTAAGTTCAAATCTTCTTAGAATTTTATTATCTTTAATTACTAAATATTTAAACCGATTTTTTGAATTATTGGATATTTCTTTTTCATATTTTTTATACCATTCATATTCTTTATCTATTTTATCTTCCACAGTCATATTTTAATTATATCTATTGGTTATTTAAAGAGTTAGATAAAAATGCGGTATGGGAGAATCGAACTCCCGTCTGAACGTTGGCAACGTCCTGTTCTACCACTTAACTAATACCGCCTGATTTTAATTAGGATATTTTATATTTAAGTTTATGGATAAAACAGAAAGATAATTCAGAACTATTGCAAAACTCACCCAAAGCAGATAAGGGAGCAGAAGATAACTCTTTTTTTTATGTTTTACATTCCTAATATTTTTAATACAACAAATACAGGCCACACAATTGCTTTGAGGATTCCAAGCACACCATTCCAGAAACCTGTTGCAGTTGATATATAATAAATAGCTGCACCTAAAAATCCTAACCCATAGATTCCTATGTGTCCTTTGTGCATATCACATCCCTTAAGTTTCTTTTTCATTTCAACCTCCTTTTTTATGAATGGTCCTGCGAGGAGTCGAACCTCGGTTTATTCGGTGTAAACGAATCGTCTTAGCCGTTGGACTACAGGACCTTTGGACAGTGCAATCTTGCAATATTCATAACAGCTTTTCAAAGTCCTGTACAATACAGGACCTTCTTTCTTAAAGGAATTTTTGCTTTTAAAATTTTGGTTTTAAGAAACATTTATAAACAATCTCCTTATTTTTTCACTATGAAGGCAGATGACAAAAAACAGGAATCAGAAATTCCTGGAATGGAAATTGATAACAAGTATGCTCCTAAAAAGCCAGGTGTTGAGGAAATGGGTAAAACTCAAAAAGAAATGGAAAAAACAAAAAAAGAGCTTGAGAAATTAAAATCTTTTATTATTAAAAAATTTCCATATGTTCAGGCAGTGAGTGTATTGCCCCCTCAGGCTATTCATCTTTTTATTGAGGAAGAAGAAGTTCCAAAAGAAACTGAAAAACATATTCATTTGAATTTAATAATTCCTGAAGAGAAAATCAAAGAAGCAGGAAAAATAAAAAAAGAAATTGTCGGAGAAATTGAGAAATTAAAACAAAAAATTTGGTTGCATATAAGAACTCCTGCTGATATTTGGGAAATTTGTCTTGACAGCAAGTTTGAGTTGATAAGTGCAATTGCTATGTCTTTTCCACTTTATGACAAAGGAATTTTAGGTGCTTTGAGAGTTGCAGAAATTCATAAGTCTCTCGTTGTCCAGAAATTTGACAGATACGTGGTTAGTTATGTTTTAGGAGGAAGTTTAGTTAGAGGTGATACAACTAAAGATTCAGATGTAGATGTTTTTGTGATTATTAATGATACAGATGTTAAACGAATGCCAAGACTTGAATTAAAAGAAAGGTTGAGGGGTATGATTTACCAGTATGTTGCTGAAGCATCTGCATTAGCAGGTGTAAAAAATAAACTTGAGCCACAGATTTATCTTTTGACTGATTTTTGGGATAGTGTCAGAGACGCCCATCCAGTTATGTTCACATTTATCAGGGATGGAGTTCCTATTTATGACAGGGGAACATTCATGCCTTGGAAAGCCCTGCTTAAAATGGGAAAATTAAAACCATCTCCAGAGGCTATTGATTTGTTTATGTCTATGGGAGATAAGGTTGTTCCTTCAAGCAAAAGAACTCTGTTGTCTGATATTTTTGTTAATATATTTTGGGGGGTTACAACTCCTGCACAAGCCATGCTTATGCTTAATGGATGTCCCCCTCCAAATGCAAAAAAAGAATTAGTGAGAGATTTTAAAAAAGAATTTTATGATACAAAAATGATTGAGAAGAAATACATTGATTTTCTGGAAAAAGTTGTTAATACGTGGAGAGATTATGAGCACGAAAAAATAAAAGAGATTAGTGGTGCTGAGATTGACAAATTTTTAAAGCAAGCAGAAGAGTTTACCAAAAGATTAAAAGAACTTAGAACACAGATTGAAAAGAAAACCAATGAAGAAACAATAGAAAGAATCTATAAAGATACTTTTGAGTTATTAAAAGGAATTACAGGAAAAAAAATTCAGGCAGAGGTTATTGATACTTTTGAAAAGACTTTTGTTAAGAGAGGGCAATTTTCTCCGCAGTCATTAAGGATTTTGCATGACATTGTAAGTGCAAGAACTCAATTTAAAAAAGGAAAATTAGATGCTCATAAAGTTGACAATGCAAGAAAAAACGCAGAAATTCTGATAAATGATTTGGTTGAATATAACCAGAGATGTGAGTTAGCTAATAATAAGAAGAAATAGTTATTTAATCATCATAATTCTTAAATAAAGAAATTCTGAAATTTTTGTATAGTAACTTTTAAAAACTAATTTCATTCTAATTTAATATGACTAAAGGAAAAGTTATTCAATTTCGAAGAGGACGGCATACTGTTCATGAACGACATTTTTTAATAGAGATTGAAAATGTGAAAACAAGAAAAGATGCTGAAAAGTTTATTGGCAAAGAAGTTGTGTGGAAGTCACCTGCTGGAAAAATAATCAAAGGAAAAATTTCTGCTATTCACGGAAATAAAGGGATTGTAAGAGCTATATTTGAAAAAGGACTGCCAGGACAGGCAATTACAACAAATGTGAGCGTTTTGACAAGCCAATCTAAAAATAATAAATCAGAAACAAAGCAGGAATTGGAGATAAAATGAGTGAAGATAAATGTGAAAGATTTCATGAATGTAAATTTGCAAGTGATTACAGGGAGGGCATTCTAGAACCTGTATTAGGAGAATAAAAATGGCATCATTAAGAAAAGCGTCTGCATATTCAAAGAAAAAAGTTGTTCCTTTTACAAGAGTCAGCAAAAAAAGGCAGAAATCATACATAAAGACAATTCCGCAACAAAAAATTGTAAAGTTTTCTATGGGAAGAGAAGAGCTTTTTAACAAAGGTAAACTTCCTTATCAGCTTACTCTTATTTCAGAAGAAAGAGTTCAGGTTCGGCATAATGCTCTTGAAGCATGCAGGCAGTACATTAATAAGAAATTAGATAAAGAACTTGGAGGACAGTATGTTTTTAGGGTTATTCCTTTTCCACACCATGTTCAAAGAGAGAACAAAATGCTTACTGCTGCAGGTGCAGACAGAATGCAGACAGGTATGCAGTTGTCTTATGGCAAAGTTTCAGGGAAAGCAGCAATTCTCAAGCCAGGAAGTAAAATCTTCTTTATAGCTGTACAGAATGAGAGAGATGTTCAGTTTGTGAGACATGTATTGAAGCAAATAAAATCTAAACTTCCTTGTAAAACTAAGATTCTTTATGAGATTAAGAAATAGTCATTTTGTCCTAATTAATAAGTGATAACAAATAGAAAGATTTATAAAGTATAAATTCCCAGAAATAATATGGAAAACAAATTAAACTTAAATATGAGTGAACAAAAACTAGAGGAAACTTTGGAAAATTTACTCAAAAATGCTTCTAGTAATGAAGATTTAAATGAAATTGGCAGACTTATTAACTATGGTTTAAAAAAACAATATTACTTTTTACCTAATGGTCTTAGTTTAACTGATTATCAAATAAGAGCTGCGAGAAAAATGAAGGAGATAAAATAAAGATGACAGACGAAAAAAAACCAACAGAAAAAGAAAGCATGAGAAATTTAACTTTGTCTACTTTGGAGAATATTTTAATTCAAAATACTTTAGGTGCTAATCTTGCTTCAGATAAGACAAAATATGGTACTTTTGGATCAGAAAATTCAAAGCACGCATTTAATAGTAAAGAGATTAAAGATGCAAAAGAAGAACAATATCAAGAATTAAGCAAGAAATATAAATCTCTCGGAGTTGCAGGTGAACCTACTTATCCTTCAAATTATGATATTTCATACAAGATAATGGAGGGGCTTGAACAGGTTATGGAAACTTCTTATCTTGAGGATTTAGCAGAAGGAGTTAATAATTTTGTTCCTGAATTAGATTTCAAACTGCCTGAAAAATTAAAAGGGTATATTCATGCGAAGTTAATTCAAAAAGCAGCTGAAGAAAAAGACGGAAAAATAATGATTAATCCTGAAAAATTAGATGAAGATGAAAAAACTGCATTAGGAATATATGATAAACTTATAGAAGCTTATAGACTTACTGCAGCAAAAAAAGTAATCGATGCAAATTATCTTGGAGATATTAAGGAATACTTAAGTGGAGTTATTGAAAAATATAATCCTGCTCCTAAGAAAGAAAATAAAAACCTCTTTAAATAAAAATGAAAACAATAAATAAATTACTATTGGGTGCTTTTTTAGGAACTATTGGTTTAGGAACAGGTTTGTCAATTGGTAAAAATTATGTTATAGACAGGGTAAAAAAACAAAAAATGGAAGATGCTGCTTATTTAAGTTATAGTACTGCGGGACTTATTGCTTTTGGGACATTATTAAACGAAGCACGTAAAAATTATTTTCCAAAAGACAAAGAACCTGCTGATGAAGATGTAAGATTTGATGATTTAGATAACTACTTAAAAGATGATGTTAGTTATGAAGGTATGGAAATTAAGAAATATAATCAAGAGAAATATGAATTTCTTAATCAGGAATATAATAATAAAATAGAAGAAGCTTTTCATAATTAGATTGAAATATTACTTGATAGAATTAATAAAACATCATTTTAAATTTTTTAAAATTTAACTAACAGAATTCTTAACCAATTCAGCCATAACTTTCAAAAATTCTTCTGTTTTTTCCTGCCAGTCGTCTATTTCAACTCCTTTCAAATCTTTTGTTTCTCCATGGATAATCTTTTTGTGAAGAACAAGCAAATCCCTATACCAGACAACATATTTCATTTTCAATTTTCCTGCATTGACAAATGTGTCTTTCAAATTTACAGGAATGTGCTCTGGCGATGGAGGAGAGACATTCGCTGCAATTAGAGCTGCATGTGCAGAATCAACCATGGCCCAGTGCAGTCCTTCAATCGCATTTAATTCTGAAGCTTTGCTTCTTGTGATGTGCATGGGGGCTCTTTGAAGACAACTGTAAATTGCTTCCGGAGTTGATTTTATTTTTCCTTCTATTAAAAGATGTTTTAAAGGATTAAAGAAACCTGCATAATCAATCAGAGCTTCTCCATGTCTTAGGATATTAAGGACAACAGGATCTCCTCTCATTAAATCCTCCCACCATGTGCTTAGTTTTACTGTATTAATATGAAGATCTTGCTTGTAAGGATTTTTCTTCAAAAGCCTGTCCAGTTCTTGCCTGTACCATGCAATTAATTCCTGGTCCCAGTGAACAGAAGCATCATCTATTACAAGAATTATATCTATATCTGAACCTGCGACAGAACTTTGCTTGACCGAAGAACCGAAAAGTATAATTGATTTTATAATTTTATCAAAATTTTTATAGGCTTTTACTGCAAAATCCATGGCAATGTCATGCTCTTTTTTCAGTTTTAATGTCGGAAAATCTTTCTCAGCTGATTTTGGAATTTTCTTCCTGGATTTCTTTGATTTTTTAGAAGTTTTTTTCTTCACCATCTTTTATATTTATGTTAAGTTTATTTGGTTTTTAAATTTACTGGAATAAAGTGGTTACTCCATCGGTGTTCCGCTCATTCTTCCCCCTTTGCCTCCCGGAATTTGTCCGCCAAGTTCCATAGGTAAAGATTGCATTGAAAATCCAGAACCCCAAAACTGGTAATTTTGTGGGGGAAGCATCATACCATATCCTGAAAAATATCCTTGCTGAAGTCCTATTGCTTGGTTCCAAAAAGGCCCTCCTTCATACATCCTTGAACCTAATGCTTCAAAAGATTCTCTAACAGGGGATGTCTGCATGTGTTGCCACCATTGTCCTGCTTCAATAATTTTCTTCACATCTTTTTCAGGAAGTTTCTCCATCATTTCTTTCAGCGGAACGTTACCCATGCCCATAGGAAGTTCTGTATGCTCAAATCCGAAATTATCTGAAAGATGAATATGCTTGACAAAAGGTGCGATTTTTTCTGTTTCTTTTATGACTTCTTTTTCTCCAAATCCCTGTTTTCTTAGCATATTGATGTGTCCGACATCCCATGTAGCACCGATTAATTTTTCTGCCTGTGTTCGCGCTTCTGATTCTGAAAGTTTTCCGCTTTCTACAGCCTTTTTTACAAACTGCTTTCTTGATTCTTCTATTAATTTTCTTAAATCTTCTCCTGTACTCAGAGCTGTTCCTACAGGAGGATTTTCTATTGAAATTATAGGTGCTCTGCTTCCGAATTTTTTATAAGCTTCAAAAGCAGTATTCCCGAAAGTTTTTGAAGACTGACTAATAGCAAATTCTTCAATAGGAACATACATTTCAGGAATTAAATCATCTCTTTGCAGATTAATTAATAAGCCGTGCATTGCCCGAGAATATGCTACTGGACATCCTTCTGATTTTTTCACTTCTTGCTGAAATTTTTCTGCTATTTTTGCCAGTTCTTTTTGCTGGTCAGGAGTCCCGTATTTGTATGCTTTGCTAAATAGAGCATTTATATTTTTATTAACATCATTAAGGTAATTTTTAGCACTATGATAATGAAACATAGCTTGTTTATATTCAGGAATCTTGTTTATATCTTCTTCACGAATATACCCCTTTTTCAATCCATCCAATACATGTGCAATCTGAATCTGATTTTGCTGAAGAATCTCGTCTGCTCTTTCTTTGTTAAAAAAACTTTGATTAAGAGAATTACTCCATTCTGTTCTGTTGAGGAGTTCTAATTCTTCTTCAGGAGGAGAAGGTTCTATTTTTGTAATATCTTCTCCAGGATAATATCTTTTTTCTGCTTCAATAGGAACCATCTTTCCTGATTCTTTGTTAATTACAATTAATTTCTTTGCTTTTCTGTCTTCTTCAAGAGTCTCCCATTCTGTTCCAGGAATTCCTTCTGCAGAGTGAAATGTAATTGGAATGTTTCCTTTTGGGTCAATTTCATGGCTTCTCTGGACAACATCTATTATTCTTCTTTCAGAAGCTTCACGATTTAATTCACTGAATCCTTCTCTACTCATGCCTGTTGTATCTATAACAGGACCATGCACAGACACTTCTGCTCCTGTTAATTTGCTCATTCTATGGATTTCTTTTAATTGGTCTTTTGGAATTGAATCAAAAATTTCAGGAGAAATCAAAGCAAGTTCTATCTGTTTTATTCCTGATGCAAATTTTATATTAGCGTCTTTAATTATGTTTGCTGTTCTAGGATCTGTAGTTAATCCTAAACTTCCTGCATCAACATGATAACCAGTAAATACATCTCCATATGAAGGACTGAAAGAAGAATATCCTCCCTGATAAAAATTATTTATAGTATAATCACCTTTTTCCATATTTTATATAAAAAATAATTATTTATATAATTAACTAAAACATAATTATATGCTCAAGACTATCTCGGAATGTTTTTCTTAAAGAGCACTAAGAATCCTTCTAAGGAACAATTATCTATAATTCAACATTGTAAAATTAGTCTAGAAAATAATAAATAACTAATATCTTTTTTAAAGGATATATAAGGCAATGAGTAATTATTTAAAAGAATATTCCTGAATCAATACTTCTTAGAAGGTTCATATTTTACTTCCTGTTTTTTAAAAGAGTCTTGTTTTCCTATTTTAGTAATGTCAAATCTGTCTGGAGAAGTGTATTTTTCTATGTTACTTGATTCTCCTATGTTTGCATGCGGAGATGGTGAAAAACCCACTTCTTTTGGGAGAATATTTGGTTCTTTTCCAAGAGTTGTGACATCAATGCGGGAAGGAGCAGTTGTTTTTTCTATTTCTTCTCCAGAAGTGATATATTTTGGTTCTTCTTTTTCGGTTTTGGGAAGATAACTAAATTCATTTTCTTTTTTATCCTCTTCTAAATTAGGAATTTCAGACAAATCCTGTTCTAAATCTGTAGCTCTTGATTCAGATGCAACTGCTATCTTTTCTAGAACAGGTGCTTTAATTTCTGTCTGCTCTAAAAATTCAGTAAATCTGTTTTCATCAATTTCTTTCCAGTCTTTAAATTCTTCAGATTCAGGTTCCTCTCCAGTTTCTTCTAATTCAGCTTCTTCATTTTCTTTTTCAATTTCATCTTTTTTCTTTTTTCTTGGCATGATTTAATAAAAACAGAGAAATATATAAAGTTAGTGAATTTTTTAGTTCTTTATAATAAGGAACTAAGTATAACTCGGCATGCCATGGGCTTTTTTATAAACATCAAAAATATTAAATGCTGTATCAACTGCTTTTTCCATAGCTAGAGGGCGTATCTGGGTTTTCTCAATCCAGTTGTCAGGCTCTAATTTTTTTTCAACCTCTGTTTTCTTCTCTTTTTTTTCTGGTTTCTCATTATATTTTCCAATCAGTGCGAAAAAAGGATTTGATGTGTCTTTTGGAGATTCTTTTGTTTCTTCTTTCTCTTCCAAGAAAAAATTTATCTCATCTTGCAACTGGCTTAAACTTTCTGTGGTTGTGCCTTCAATTAATCCAAGAACATCTCCAACATCTAATTTTTCAACTTCTTTATCCAGTTTTTCCAGTTCATGCTCATTAAGAGCATATGCTTTGAATGTTACTTCTGCTCTTCCCCCAAAAGTATAATGAGGTTGCTGACTGACTCTTTGAGGAATCCCCCTAAATCTGAATTCTACAAGTATGCAACTATAATAATCTCTTTTAAGTTTCATTTTTTGTAATTCTTTTGGCAGAATTCCTTCAATAGCTGAACTTTTCACGTCTATTTTATTTTTGCCAAGCAAAGTTAATTCCAAGATAATACTATTGAAAGTTTTTACAAGTGCAGCCTCTCTTCCCATTTCTTTTGATTCTAATTCATATGCAGTTCTAAGATATGGCTTTGCCCATCGCGAATAAAGTTTTAAACTATTTACCTGGCTTTTAAGATATGTTTTTTCGAGCTCATACCTTTTTCTTAATTCCCTCTCAGATTGTTCAATCCATGAATTAAACTCATGAACTCGCGGTCTTAAAATTCTTTTAACTCTGTCGTTTAAATCAAGTTTGTCAACGTCTTTTATGTCTTTTACAGCTAAAAAAGCATCTATCAGAGTTGTAAATCCTGCCTGAGTCAATGTCATAGCTTTTATGCTTGAATTTCCTTTTGTTATGTCAACCTTATCCATCCAAATCTGCTTCAAACTTAATATTGCTGCTTCTTTTTTGTCTGGTGATTTTAAATCATCATAGGCTTGCAATCTAATTCTGAATTCTTTTAAATCATAAATTATATTCAAGACACTTCTTAATACAGTGTTTATATCCCCCAGGATTTTTGTTCCTTGTTGTTGCATAATTGTTGCTCTTTGTCCAAGTTCTGCAAAATGTCCTGAACCAGGAGAGGAAGAGAAATTATCCGAATATTTTTTAGGAGCCAAACCAAAATCATTCATTAAATCAAGAATGAAAAAGTAAATAGGTTCTAATGTTTCAGAAGACGAATCATAGACAAGATTATAGGATGCTTCTGTGCCGTTTTTGTCAGGCATAAAATATCCATCTTTTCTGAAAAATCTGGCTGCCTGAGGTTCTACTTCTTCTGCAGGAATTTTATCAGCAGAACTATATTTTTTCAATAATTCCTTTCCGTTTTTTGAGTATAATAAAGGATTTATTTTCCCGATGATTTGCTGGATTGTTGCAACCATATAAAAATAAAGAGAGTTGTATTTAAAAAATGTTTGCAATTTGAACTTACTCGAAATACAGAACAGCGATTTCCAGATACTCTCTATAAAAGAATTTACAATTAATAAATAAATCTTTATAAATAACAATAACTTGAATAATTTATGGGGATTTTCAGAAGGAGAAAAAAAATTCTTGACCTGACTGAAAAATATAAAAGAGAGCAGGAAAAAGCAGCGGAACTTCAAAGTAATTCAGAAACAGATTCTTCAGAGAGTTTTGGCTTTTTAGGAGATATGGCTTCTGCTTCAAGAACAAGTTCTGATGACACTGTTGATATTTCTTCAACTATAGAAACAAGAAAAAGACAGCTTTCAAAAAGACTTTTACAGCTCACAGAAAAAATTGAAGATTTATCGAATCAGATTTATCACCTGCAACAGAGAATTGAGGTATTAGAAAGAAAAGCAAATGTCGGAAGTTATTGAAAGATTTATTAATCCTTTTTCTTTTAGATTTATATGAACCTAAAAGAGCTGAAAATCAAAGCCCGTGCATATGCCCTGAAAAATGCACTTGCTTACAAGGGAAAAGCGCAACAAGGAGCTGTTATTTCTGCATTGTTCAATGAAGGGTTAAAAAAAGAGGAAGTAAAAAAATATTCTAAAGATATTGCTAAGATTGTTAATGAAATAAATAATCTTTCCTTGGAAGAGCAGGAAGAAGAATTTGGAAATTTGAAAATCAGTGTCAGTGAAAGAAAGGTTCGTAAAGGGCTGGAGGAACTTCCGCATGCAAAAAAAGGGAAAGTGATAATGAGATTTGCCCCTTCTGCTTCAGGACCTTTTCATGTAGGACATGCATTAACTCTTTGCTTGAGTTTTCTTTATGTTAAAAAATACGGCGGGAAACTCTATGTAAGAATAGAAGATACAAATCCTAAAAACATTTACGAGCCGTCTTATAAAATGATTGAAGAGGAAGCAAAATGGCTGACAGACAGCATTGCAGAAGTTATGGTGCAATCATATAGAATGGAAATTTATTATAAGTATGCTAAAAAATTAATCAAAAAAAATTCTGCTTATGTCTGTACCTGTTCAGGGGATGAATTCAGAAAGTATGTTATGGAAAAGAAAAATTGCCCTTGCAGGAAATTAAGTATTAAAGAAAACCTGGAGAGATGGAAAAAAATGCTGAATAAAAAAGGATATAAAGAAGGAGAAGCTGTTTTAAGATTTAAATCAGAAATGAAACATAAAAATCCTGCAATGAGGGATTTTCCATTAGCGAGAATAAATTTAACAAAGCATCCTTTGCAAGGAAAGAAATACAAAGTCTGGCCTCTGATGAATCTTGCTGTTGCTGTTGACGATATAGAACAAAAAATGACGCACATTATCAGAGGAAAAGACCACAGGGATAATGCAGAAAGACAGAAAATGATTTTTAAATCTCTTGGAAAAAAACCACCTTGGATAGGCTTTATAGGAAGAATTCATTTTAAAAATTTTGAGTTATCAACCACAAAAATGAGGGAAGCAATTGAGAAAAAAAAATTTAAAGGTTGGGATGATACACGTTTACCAACAATCGCTTCATTAAAAAAACAAGGATATAAACCAAAAGCATTCCAAAAATTTGCGGGGCAGATTGGACTTTCTGAAGCTGACAAAATTATTGAAAAAGAAGAATTTTTTAAATTATTAAATGCTTTTAACAGAACTGAGAACAAAAACATTTTTAAATACTGAATAATTAATTAATTCATAATAAAGGATGAAAGGAGGTTGATATGATAAAAAATAAACAAGGAATGTCTGCTGTTGTGACTACATTAATTATAATACTGTTGGTTTTAGTGGCTCTTGGAATTATCTGGGTAGTTGTAAGAAATCTTGTCCAGGGTGGAGCTGAACAGGTTGGACTTTCTCAAAAATGTCAAGAAGTTGAGATAACAGCAGTAAAAATAAATGAGACTTCATCAGGAGTATATTCTGTAACATTAAGAAGAACAGGAAGTGGTGATGAAATAGGAGGAGTGAGAGTAGTCTTATCTAATGGTGTAGATTATAGTGATGTTCTTGATTTTGGAATTGCATTAGGCCCATTAGAAACAAAGACAAACAGTTCTATGAATGCAGGCATTTCAGGTGCAAATGAAATACAAGTAACTCCTTATTTCATAAGTGATTTAGGAGAAGTGCAACTTTGCCAGAATACTGTAACTACAGAATTTTAATTTTTATTTTATTTTTTAACTCCTTATTTTTATAATTTTATAGACTTCATCGTTTTTTCTTACTTTTGGAAGTTTTAATCCGACTTCCTGTCCTTTTATTCCTTTAATAATTGGTTTCTTTCTTATTTCTAGTCTTTCAACTTTTGCTTTTTTCAAGCCAGTTGTTTTTCCTATTATAATTACATCATCCCCAACTTTTAATTCAGAAACCAGTTTAATTGTTGCAACTCCTATTCTCGAATAATAGCGAGTTATATTTCCAATAAAATGTTTTTTTTCTGTTGCTGCACTGTGCTCAATTTTTGCAAAATCATCTGGTGTCGGCAATCCCAAATAAAATCCTGAAGAGAATCCTTTATTATAAACTTTTTTCAGTTCTTCTATTCCTTCTTTGATCTCTTCTTTAGTTAATTTTTTATCCAATGCTTCTCTATAAACTCTTACAACCTTGTCAACATATCTTGGCTCACGATTTCTTCCTTCAATTTTAAATGCCGTGATTCCCGCTTTTTTTAATTTTTCAATAAAAGGCAGAGTACATAAATCTTTTGCAGACAAAACCTTATCATTGTCAAGTTCTAGTTCATATCCTTCTTGCTTATCTTTTATAATATAACTTCTTCTGCACGGATGAATGCATTCTCCGCGATTTGCTGATTTATTAAATAAAAATTGAGAAGTAAAACATCTTCCTGATACTGAAACACACATTGCTCCGTGAATAAAACATTCAATGCTGATTATTCTTGAGATTTTTTTTATTTGTTTTAGATTTAATTCTCTTGCCAAAACAATTCTCTCTGCTCCCAGCTTCTTATAAAATTCTGCTGCTTTTGTATTTGAGACAGATGCCTGTGTTGAAACATGAAAAGGGATTTTATGTTTTCTGCAAAGTTCAATTACTGACAAATCCCAGCAAATAACAGCATCAATCTTATTTTTAACTTTTTTTAGAATTTTATCTACCTTTTGAATCTCATTGTCATAAATTATTGTATTTAAAGTCAAATATCTCTTAATATTTCTTGGTTTACAGATTTTTTCTATTTTGTCTAAATCCCTGATTGTAAAATTTTTTGCATTTTTTCTCATGGAAAATTTCTTTAATCCAAAATATACTGCATCTGCCCCTGCGTTTATTGCTGTAATTAACATAGGAAAGTCTCCTGCAGGCGCCATTAGTTCATATTTTTTCATAATTGATGAAAATTTTATTAGTATAAAAAGAATTCGTTTTTAACTCAGATAAAAATAGTTCAGATAATTGCCTGTCAACTTGGAAATTTATAAAATTTTGTA
Organism: Candidatus Pacearchaeota archaeon; assembly: GCA_017608985.1. Lineage (GTDB taxonomy): Archaea > Nanobdellota > Nanobdellia > Pacearchaeales > GW2011-AR1 > JAFCEV01. The sequence goes on along the minus strand of JAFCEV010000008.1, from coordinate 4,140 downwards.
TAGTTTGTTAGTTTACTTTTAATTTTTTCAGTTAAGCTTTTAAACTGGGTGCTGGTTTTCTTAGTATGGCATTAAATTTTGAAAAAGAAAAATTAATCTCTGAACTTAAAAAAAGAAATCCGAAAAAAGTTCTGGTTCAGTTGCCTGAAGGAGTGAAACAGGATGCATTTGAAATCTCTGAAATATTTGAAAAACTTGGAATTGAAGCGATTTTTTCAGGAGAAACTTGTTGGGGAGGGTGTTCAATTGCAATTCACGAAGCAAAAGAATTGAATGCTGATTTAATTGTGCATTTTGGACATGCAGAATATATGAAAACAGAATTCCCTGTAATTTATATTGAAATAAAAGATGAACTGGATTTAGAACCACTTATGGAAAAATCCCTAGAAAATCTTAAAGAATTTAACAAGATAGGGCTTTGTTATTCAATTCAGCACAGGCAGGATATTGAAAAAATAAGAAAATTTTATAAAAATAATGAAAAAGAGATTATTTTATCAAAAAAGTCAGGAGTTGTTGCTTATGAAGGGCATGTGCTTGGATGTGAATATTCTGGATTAAAAGAGATTGAAAAAGAAGTTGATTGTTTTTTAATAATAGGAAATAATTTCCATGCAATGGGTGCAGCCCTTGCTGTGAAAAAACCTGTGTTTCTTCTTGATGTCTATAATGATAAAATTACAAACATGGAAAATGTAAGAGATAAAGTTTTGAAACAGAGAAGTGTGCTGATTGATAAATTCAGAAAAGCAAAGAAGATAGGAATAATAACAGAAAGAAAATTGGGGCAGAGGTTTGGAGCAGCAGAATTTCTTATTGGCAAGTTAAAGAAAAAAGACAAAGAGACAATAATTATTACAATGAATGAAATCACTCCTGATAAGATAATGAATTTTTATTCTGTGGATTGTTTTATTGAACTTGCTTGTCCGAGAATTGCAATTGATGATTTTTCAAAATATGAAAAACCTCTGATAACTTTCAGAGAGGCTTTGGTGGGGCTTGGAGAAAAATCCTGGGATGAACTTTTGGAAGAGGGGATTCTTTAGTTAATCTTAAAAACCTAATATATCTCTTATGTTTATGAAAATCAATAGGAGTTATCGGCATCATTAGAACAGATACTCTTAGTGGAAACCTTTTTAATTCTTATTCAATTCAATTAAATATAAATGGTGGATGTAGTATATTGGTAGTACGCGCGGTTGTGGTCCGCGAGAAGAGAGTTCGATTCTCTCCTTCCACCTTTTTAGAAAAACAAAGGGGGATGTTAAAATGAATACAGTAAAAGGCTTTAAAGATTATTCAGGCAATGAAGCTGTAAAGCGGGCAGAAATTCGAAAAATGTTAGTGGAAACTTTTGAAAAATATGGATTTGAGCCTGCTGAAACTCCTGCAATAGAATATGAAAAATTTGTAAAAGAAGAAAATCCAAATGACGAAGCAATTTCAGATATTTTCAAATTAAAAGACAAAGGAAAAAGAAAACTGGCTTTAAGATATGAATTCACATTTCAACTTAAAAGATTGGCTAAAAATAAAAAGCTTCCTTATAAGAGATACCAAATAGGAGAAGTTTTCAGAGATGAACCTGTTTCTGCAAATCGATTTCGACAATTTACCCAGTGTGACATTGATACAATTGGCTCTACAATTAAAGATGAAGCAGAGATTTTAGGACTTGCAGATGAGATTTGGAAAAAATTAGGAATTAAACCATTAATTCTGATTAACAACAGAAAACTTCTTAATGAGATTCTGGAAGACAATGGAATTAAAAAAAATAAAGAACAGACTTTAAGAGAGATTGATAAATATAATAAGTTAAGTGAGCAGGAAATTAAGAATAATTTATCTAAACTTGGAGCAGCTAAAATATTAAACATTGTTAAGAAACCAGAATCCTATTTTAAGAAATATAAGAGTTATTCTGAAATTGAAGAGTTAAAAAAATATTGTAAATTATACAGACTGAAAGTTTTATTTTCTCCTACTGTTGTTAGAGGACTTTCATATTACAATGGAAATGTTTTTGAAATAAAAGTTAAGGGAATCAAAGAAACTATTGCTGCTGGTGGAAGTTATAAAGTAGGAGATATTCAGGCAACAGGAATTACTTTTGGATTAGAAAGAATTTCAGAAATAGCAAAAATAGATGCAGATAAAGAAAAATATTTAGTTATTTCATTAGGACAGGACAAAGAAGCAATAAAAATTGCTAGAAGATTAAGGACTAAAGGAAAATCTGTTTCTGTATTTTACGGCAAACCTTCAAGAGCACTTGAATATGCAAATTCCTATAAATTTGAGAAGGTTATATTTGTCGGAGAAAAAGAAGTCAAGTCAAAGAAATTTAAAATCAAGGATATGAAAAGTGGGAAAGAAATAAAAAGGGGAGAGATTTTTTGAAAATAAAGAAAATTTATATTTTGGAGGTGAGAAGATGCCTGCTAAATTTGACAGATGCGTAAGAAAAGTTAAAGCCAAAGATGATGCAAGAAATCCTTATGCTGTTTGCAGAGCTGCTTTAAGCAAAAAGAAAAAGAAGAAAAAATAATTCTTAAAATTATAAATGAAATTAAAAGAAAATATCTTTAATTATGTTAAAAAAGTTCCAAAAGGCAAGACTACAACCTATAAATTTCTTGCTAAAAAATTTAAAACTTCTCCGAGAGCTGTTGGAATGATTTTGAAAAGCAATAAAGATACATCAGTTCCCTGTTATAAGGTTATCAGAACAGACGGGAAATTAGGAGGTTATAATAATTTACTCAAAAAGAGTAAAAGAGAATTATTAGAAGAAGAAAAACTTAAATAAAAATAAAAAACAAAAATAATTTAAGAGATGAATATTATCACTTCTTTTTCTTTTTTGCTTTTTTCTTTGCCATATCACTAAGAATAATCTCCTCCTTTTTGTCAAATATTCAGAACTTTGGAATATTTAAATTTATTATTCCAATTCAATATTTCTTTTCCAGCTATTTTCTCCTGTTGAAAAATCTTTGAAAGATTTAATTTTCAATTCCCTTTCAAACAAAGGGCAATTTAGAACAAAAGTCTCAAATTCTCCGCCTTCTCCAGCAGGATGAATTTTATATTTTTCATTCAATTTTTTAATTTCATCAATAAATCTTTTATTAATTTCTTTTCCAAGCCATTTGCTGTCAAGAGGATAAGCGAATATTCCCACTATCATCACTTTGAATTTATTTTTAATTAATTCATTTAGATATTTAATCTCGTTTTTATTCCATAAAGGAGTTATTGATTTCAAATTCAGTTTCCTGCATATATTTTCTATACGTGATTTTTGATAATTAGATGCTAAAGCCCCGCTCACTATTGCATTAATTTTATATTTTTCTTTGGCTAATTTAATTGCTTCTTCTAAATCCTCAAGTTCTTTTTCTTTTTCTCCTTTTGTCTTTTGTATGAGAAGAGGAATATTCATAACTTTTGCCTGTATTTTTGTTTTTTCAATTGAAGGAGTATGAAACATATAACTCTCTGGATTCTCAGAAAAGATAGAGATAAGGCAGATTAATTCATGTCCTGCTTTTTTTGCCAGATATGCTGAATAGCAGGAATCTTTCCCTCCTGAAAATAAAATACCTGCTTTCATGATGAAGAATAATTAATTGAGTATATAAATGTTTAAAAATAAATAATAGGTATAAAAATTATGAATGAGATTATATACAAAATAATGGAGAATCTTAAAAAACAAAAATATGAGGTATATGAATTAAGTATAGAGGATTACGAAAAAGAAAAGACAGAAAAATCTTATCTCACTATTTTAGGGTATGATATTCTTATGGCTTATATAAAGCCTGATAGAAAACTGGAATTTAAATTGACAGAAGGAGAATGGGATTTGCCAATAGGAGGAAAAGTTAGGCTTAGACCATTAAAAGAAGAAGAAAGGACAAATATGCTAGAGCTTATTCTGAATGAACTTGAAAGAAAAACAGGATTAAGAGATTAATTATCCAAACATTTCACTCAGAGGATTTTCAAACTCCTCGTTGATTTCTTCAATCCTTTGCTTTTTTTCATCATCTAATTCTTCAATCTCTTTTTCAAGCTCTTCTTTCAAATCAGCATAGGGGTCTCCTTTGTGTTTCCAGTAAA
>JAFCEV010000034.1 GCA_017608985.1 Candidatus Pacearchaeota archaeon | reverse complement strand
GGCTCAAGAGTTGCGAAATTAATAGATAGTCCAAATTTACCTGATAATGAATGTGTGTTTTTTGTAACAAATGATGGAGTAGTTGATGGGTAAAAAACATTTAAATAGTCTATTATAAACAGTTCCATTAAATTCCCAGTCAGCAAAAATGAAACTGAAAAAGAAAAGGTTGCAGGAGAAAAAGGCTTGGGCTGGTGGTGGGCAGCAATAATTGCCGTAATAATTATAATAGCTTATTTAATTTTTGTAAAATTCTCCAAAAAACAATAAATTATTTAATTCTTTGAATTTTAGATTAATATGGTTAAAGATAAAGAAAACTGGATGGTTGCAGATTTTCATTTGCATTCTAGATTTTCTAGAGCATGCAGTCATAATATAAATTTTGAAAATTTGGTTAAGTGGGCAAAAATTAAAGGTTTGAATTTGCTTGGAACAGGAGATTTTACGCATCCTATCTGGTTTGAAGAGATAAAAAAATTAAGGGAGAAAAATGGATTTTATTATTATCAGGATTTTCCTTTTATAATTACAGGAGAGATTTCTTTGATGTATACTCAGGATAAAGGAAGGAGGATTCATTTGGTTGTTTTGGTTCCAAGTATAGAAATTGCTGAAAAAATTCATGCCTATCTTGATACAAAAGGCAGAAGAGATTATGACGGGCGTCCTATTTTTAAGATTACAGGAGAGGAGTTTGTAAGGGAGATAAGAAAAATTTCAGAAGATATAGAAGTAATTCCTGCACATATTTGGACTCCTTGGTTTGGCGTTTTTGGGAGCATGTCAGGTTTTGACAGTTTGAAAGAATGTTTCGGAAAAGAAATTGAAAATATTCATGCAATTGAAACTGGAATGAGTTCTGACCCAGAGATGAATTGGAGAATAAAAGAATTAGAAAACAAATCAATACTCAGTTTTTCAGATGCCCATAGTTTCTGGCCGTTTAGATTAGGAAGAGAAGCAACTATATTTAGAAAAACAGATTCTTATAAAGATATTATAAAACAGATAAGGAATAATTCTTTTATAGGAACAATAGAAACAAATCCTGCTTATGGAAAATATCACTGGGACGGACATAGGGTTTGTGGTTTTTCCTGTAGTCCGGAAGAAACAGAAAAATTAAAAGGGATTTGTCCTGTTTGCAGACGGGCTTTGACTATCGGGGTTGATAACAGAGTAGAAAAATTAGCAGACAATCCAAAAGGTTTTAAAGCAAAAAATGAAAAACCTTTTTATGTTCTTCTGCCGTTGCACGAATTAATTGCTCTTGTGGTGAAAGCAGATATGCAAAGCAAGAAAGTTTGGGATATATATAATTCATTGATTAAGGATTTTGGAGATGAATTTAATATTCTTCTTGAAGTTTCAAAAGAGGAATTGATTCAAGCAAATCTTGATGGAAGTTTAATTGATTTAATTCTTAAAAATCGTGAGGGAAAAATAAAAGTTAAACCAGGTTTTGATGGAATTTACGGAGAAGTGCTGGTTGATGAAAAACAGACCGCTTTGGTTTAATGAACTTATAATGTGCATCAGAGGTTTTTTTATCGCATTTTGGGCACTTGTTTTTTAGAGTGTATTTATTACATGCTTTGCATTTTTTCAATTTCATTTTTCTTTTGCCTCAAAATCCATTCCCTGCTTTTTTGCTTCTTCCTCAATTTTTTTGATTATTTCTTTTAATTCATGGTCTGCTGTTTTAGGTTCATCAGATTCTACTTTTAAAACATATCTTCCTGCAGAGATATATCTTGTTTCTGCTTTTTTAATTTCTCCAAGTATTTTTTTAATTAATTCAAGTCCATTAGGTTTCTTTGTTTTAAGAAAGATTTCTCTTTTTATAACAACCTTTTTCTGTTTTTGGATTTTGAGAATATCCAGTATTTTTTTTGCGTTTTCTTTTCCTGCAAGTTTTTCAAATTCTTTTGGATTTTCTTTTGCTTCTTCTATAAATTCAAATATACTTTTTTTCCTTGTAATTTCTTCAATTATTTTTTCTGCTTTATCTTTGAGAAAATTCTTTAAAACACTGATATAACTTTTTTCCTGCTGATATTGTTCCATTATTTCTTTTTTTTCCTTTTGGGTAACTCTTCTTAAAGATAAGTCTATGTTGCCATTTCTTGAAATTCTGAGAATCTTGCAGACTATTTTCTTTTTTGGAACAACATATTCCCTTAAATTCCTTATTCTTCCAGGAGCAATTTCACTGGTGATTATGCTTCCTTCTTTGTTACTTCCTTCTATTTTTACAAACACTATTGTTCCGACTATTCTGTCAACAGTGCATAAAACAATATCTCCTGCTTCAAGTTCCATAGTTTATGTAGAAAGAAAAGAGTTTTAAAGTTTTGTATTTAAATTTTTACAAGTTCAATTTCGAGGTTTCTTTTTAACAATTCTAGAAATTTTTTTTCTTTTTCTTTTTTTATGATGCATCCAGCAGCGTTTTCATGTCCTCCCACCTCTCCACCTATTTTTTCTATCACAGAATTTAAAATTTCTCTTGCATTTCTTCCATTTCTGCCTACGATTCTGGAAGAGACTTTTATTTTGTCTTCATAATATGCCATAGTTATTATAATTGTTCCTTCCTTATACATCGGAGAGTTTGCAAGAATGCTCGCTATTGTTCCTATCATAGTGTCCTCTATTTGATTTTTAGCATTTATTATTACAAAATTTTCTCCTGCAATTTTCTTCATGTTTTGCACAGATTTTATTGCAGATAGAAGTGATTGTTTGTATTTCGCGTGAATAGTTTCTGCCTTTTTACCTGCTTCGGGAATTTCCATGCAAAGTTGTATTGCAGTTCCACTCTCTCCCAATCTTGAACAGGCGTTTATTTTTGCACTTAATTCCCTTGCGTCCTCAAGTTTGTTGAATAATTTTATTAGGAAGATATCCCCTATAATTTCTTTGTTTTTTGCTTTTGGATTCCTTAGCATGATTGCAGTAACTAATTTTTCCATTTCTTTTTCATTTAATTCTATCAAGCTTTTGTATTTTCCATTTTCAGGATTTATTTCTGTTTCACGAAGAATTTCAACGACCCCTTCCATATTTCCTGTGACTCCTGGTATGTATGGATTAGAGCAGAATTCAAGAACTTTATTTAAAGGTCTGGTTGATGGATAAATTATTAATCCTCTTTTTCGTTTTATTTCTCCTTCTTCGAGAATCTCGCTATTTAATTTATCTATCTCTTTTTCGAGCATATCCCCAATCATACCTAAAATAGCCAGTTTTGCAAATGCTTTTATTTCTGAATTTATTTCCCTGCAGAAAAGATAAGTGAGACAGGAATTGCTTATTTTTTGTTTGTTGTGTAATTCAGGATTTATTATAGTTACATTTTCAGGGATTTTTTGTGTGATTTCGTGATGGTCTATTATGAATACATCTCTTAAATTAGATTCTGCAATATGTTTTAGGCTTCCTGATGCCAAATCCAAGAACAAAATTATTTTTTCTTTTGGCAAATCATAAATAAATCCTTCCTCGAGACTTTTAACTATCTTTACTGAAAATTTTTTGTCTAGTTTTTTTAGAGTCTGAATAATTATCGCTGCAGAGGTAATTCCATCTGTGTCAAAATGGCTGACTACGTAAATTTCTTTATCTTTTGTTTTTTCAAGAAATTTTTCTGCTACTTCTTTTATTTTTAGTTCTAATGATATTCCCTCTTTTTTCATCTTAAAAATAAGTTACTCAGTTGATTTATGGTATTTTTTTAGTTTTCTCAATTGCGCGAACACCCTGTCTTTTTCTCTCATTGCTCTTTTATCTTGCTTATTTTTTTCATAATGTTTTTTTATTTTTTCTAATTTTGTTTCTACATTTTTTAAATCAGGATTAATGTATTTTTCTCCTAGAATTCTTGAAATTTTTTTTCCATATTCTTTAGGATGTATTCCTTGTTTTCTCAATTGTTCCCCTATTTTTTCACTGGTTAAT
>JAFCEV010000007.1 GCA_017608985.1 Candidatus Pacearchaeota archaeon | reverse complement strand
TTCCATGTCCATATAAAGAAGAACACTACATTAGCAATCGGTACTAAGAATATAAATCCCCAAGTCCAATCTTTCTTAGCTAGAATTGGAACTAGAAAGAAATTAGCTATAGGAATCCATGCAAGCCAAGGATACTTGTACTTAAGTTTTCTTGCAATAGTCATCCATACAAAAGCATAATATACATATAATGCAATTGAAAGAAGAACTATAAAAACTACAAGACCGGCTAACAAACCTATAATACTTCCAACACCAAAATCAACCATATAATTCACCTCCTTTTATTTGAATATTAAGAAATTTACATTTTTAATGTTTTCTCTTAGTCTCAAAAAATATCGAAAACAAAAGTTTCTTAAATATCTTTTTATTATTTCTATTATGAAAAAAACAACGAGGCATTTTTTTAAAGCGCTTGTAAGTTTAATTGGTGTTTCAATTGTTGTTGTCACAGTTGTTTCATACTTTATATTTAATAACACTTTTATAGGACTGGCTTTTTTAGCATTAGGGGTTTTAAATTTAATCTTTATGAAAATTATGAAAATTGAATTAAGATATGTTTACCCTGATTTAACTTTTGGATTTGTAGATAATGGAGTTATGGTCTTTGCTGCAATTGTTGGTGGAATTCTTGCAGGAGTTCCTGGTGCAATAATGGGGGGTGTTGCTGGGAATACAATAACTGACGGAATTGGAGGTTTTTTTGAAGGATATGTTTCTGAAAGACAAAAAGAAAAAACAAAGTTTGAAAGTAAAAGAAAAGCACTGTCTTCCTCTTTAGGAAAAATGACAGGATGTATGTTTGGAGCAGGAGTTAGTTTAACAATTCTTTTTTTAATTAAATTAATTTAGATTTTCTTCTAAAATATTTTCCAATCTCAAAAACAACTAATCCTGAAACTGCAAAAGGCAATATAAACAACCAATTCTGTATTGTTAATGGAACAACCCCAAATATTGTTGCTAAAGGCGTGTAAAGCAGTATAAACTGTGCAGCTAAAGCGAATATAATTGCATAATTAAGCCATTTATTTGAGAAAATTCCTATCTCTATAAGTGGTTTTTTACTTCTACAGGTATAAATAAAAAATAATTCAAACAAAATTCCTGTTGTTAAAACCATTGTTCTTGTTTGTTCAATTGCTAAACCATTATTAATTCCAATAAGATAAACTGCAAAACACACAATAAAATTTAATAAACCTCCAATTAGAATAAATTTCCAAATTCCATTTAAAAGACTCTTTTCTTTACGCGGTTTGGTTTTCATTACATTTTCTTCTTTTTCAAAGACCATGGTTAATGCAGGAAAAGAATCTGTTATTAGATTAATCCATAAGATTTGGAGAGGAATTAATGGAAGAGGCATTCTCATAAAAAGAGCAATAATAACTAGAAGAATCTCACTAAAGTTAACTGCCAAAAGATACTTTGTAAATTTCTTAATATTATCATATGTTTTTCTTCCTTCTTTAACCCCTTCTACAATTGAAGCAAAATTATCATCAATTAAGACTACATCTGAAACATCTCTTGCAACCTCTGTTCCTCTCTGCCCCATGGCAACTCCAATATCTGCGGATTTTAAGGCTAAGACATCATTTATTCCATCTCCAGTTACTGCAACTATTTCTTTATTTTCCTGGAGAATCTTTACTATTTTTAATTTTTGTTTAGGGTTTGTTCTTGCAAAAATAGAGATCCTATCAATAACTTTTCCTAATTCTTCTTCGGATATTTTTTCTAATTCTATCCCTGTCATTATCTCTCCTTTAATTCCTATCTGCATTGCGATTGCCTTTGCTGTCAAAGCAGAATCTCCTGTAATTATTTTAATTTTTATTCCAGCACTTCTTGTTAATTGGATAGCATCTTTTACTTCTTTTCTTGGAGGATCTATCATCCCCATAAGACCAAGAAACACTAATCCTTTTTCTTCTACCTTAGATTTTTCAGAGAAATTCCTATATGCAAATCCAAGAACCCTAAGAGCTCTTTCTTCCATTTTTCCAGACTCATTAATTAATTGTTTTTTTCTTTCCTCACTAAGTTTTTTTATTTGTCCATTAATCATTTCAAAAGAACTTTTAGAAATTATTTTTTCAGGGGCTCCTTTTGAATAAAGAACGTTGTTTTTTCCAAATTTCCTAAGAATAGACATCATCTTTCTATTAGAATCAAATTCAAATTTCTTTATTTTTGGCTCATCTTCTGTTAATTTCTTTTTACTTATATTCAAATCTAATGCAAGTCTTATCAATGCCTCTTCTGTTGAATCTCCTGTAAAAGAATAACTTCCAGATTCAAGTTTTTCAAAACGAGCATCATTACACAAGAGACTTGTTTTAATTAATTGGATAAATTCTCTGTTTGTTGTTAAATCTACTTGTTTATTATTTAATAAAATTTTATTTTCTTTTTTGAGAAATGATTTTCCGTTGGTGAAAATCTCCTGAACATACATTTTTTCCTCAGTTAAAGTTCCTGTTTTATCAGCACAAATAACAGTAACACTTCCAAGACTCTCTACTGCAGGAAGTTTTCGAATAATTACATTTTTCTTAGACATAAAAACAGAGGAAATTGCAAATGAAATAGCTAGGGCAGCTGGAAGTCCTTCAGGAATTGCACTTACAGCAAGGGCAATAGAAGTCATAAACATTTCTAATTTATCAAAATGTTCTAAAAATCCAAGGAACATTATAATCAAAACTATTCCTAAAACAATAAATCCCAATTGTTTTGAGAATTTGTCTAATCTTTTTTGTATAGGTGTCTTTTGAATTTTTATTTCTTGAAGCTCTGTTGCTATTTTTCCAAACTCAGAATTCATTCCAGTTGCAACAACAACTGCTCTTGCAGAACCCCTGGTGATTTGTGTCCCTGTATAAAGCATATTTAATCTTTCAGCAAGAGTTGTTTCAAGAGGAAGTTTTTCATCAAACTTATTCACAGGCATACTTTCTCCTGTTAAAATAGCTTCATTTGCTTGTAGATTATTACTTTCAATAATTCTACAATCTGCATTAATTTTATTTCCTGGTTCAAAAATTAAAAAATCTCCCGGAACAATTTCAGAAGAAGGAATTTTTTTGTGTTTACCCCCTCTTATTACTACTGAAGTCGGAACTAACAGATTCCTTAAACTAATTATTGCTTTTTCTGCCCTGTATTGTTGAAAAAAACCAATTGAAGCATTAAGAATAACTATTGCTAAAATAACAAGGGCATCAATTAGATTTCCAATTAAAAAAGACACAATAACTGCGATAAGAAGTATATAAATTAAAAAAGATTTAAATTGCTCAAATAGGATTTTTATTGGCTTTAATTTATGGGTCTTCTTTAAAACATTTTTTCCGTATTTTAAAAGTCTTTTTTGTGCTTCTTCTTGACTCAATCCCTTATCAGAAGTACTAAATTCTTTCAGTATCTCCTCTTTTGTTTTTGAATGAAATCCCATAAAATCATAGAGACAATAAAGTTTAAAAAGTCATTCTTCGCTGTAATATTGTAAGTTGGGTAGTTAACTTTCGGGACTTTGGTGTTAAATCATCAAGAAATCTTGAATATGATTTCTAAGTTCTGTGGAAGGTCCGCCCACTAATTAAGGTTGCTGAGAGAAATCTCAGGTGCTGTGAAGTACGGCTCTGGTATAGAGACGAGCGTATTTAGTTACGGTGGAACGAGCATCCCAACCAGTGCAAGGCTTAGAGCTGCATAGTCAAATGTTAACACGTTCGGTTCGAATACGACGAACGACAAAAGGCGGCCTATTCCCAACTTACTTTTTTCTTTTTATCAATTTACTACCCTAAAATTTAAAAATTAGATATGTGGAAAAGGTTATGGATTATAATCAAAATTAAGAGATTAGAAAAAGGACAAAAACCTGAAAAAGATTATGAAAAGCTTGGAGATGAGCTGCAAATTAAATACATTCCAAGAAAATCTGGAGAAGAACTTCCTGACGAAGTAGTACAAAATGAGATTTTTCTTTCTACGATGATTACGGCTTATAAAAGATTACCAGAGATAGTTCCAAAAGGAAAAACATTAGAGATAACAATCAAATATTAATACAAAATCATATTCAAGAATTCTTTTTAACAACATTTAAAAGTAAAAAGATATATTTAATTTCATTGGGAATGTAGCTCAGCGGGAGAGCACATGACTGAAGCTCATGGTGTCCGGGGTTCGACTCCCCGCGTTCCCATTGAAAACATTTATAAAATAAAAACAACTAAATAAAATATGGCAAAAAAGAAGGTGAAATCTTCGAGAGATGTTTTAAGTATAACTTCGATTATTATGGGTGTGGTTTCAATAATTTTCGCTTTTTTCATACCTTATCTTGTCGGAATAACAGGAATTTTAGGAGCTGTATTCGCATATGTAAAAAAAGGTAAAAATTCCAAGAAATTAAATCTCTGGGGTTTTGTTTTGAATATGATTGGTTTATTTTTGGCAATAATTATGTTAACTATATCTCTTCTCGCAGTAATGATGCAAAATCTTTCAGGAATAGTAACATGAAACCAAAAAAAGCAGCAATGGAAATGAGTATAGGAACAATTGTTACAATAGTTTTGCTTATGAGTGTTTTGGTCTTGGGGATTATTCTTATCCAGAAGATTTTTACAGGTGCAAAAGGAGCAATTGATTTAACTGAAGAACAATTATATAATGAATTAAATAAACTTTATTCTACAGACGAAGAACAAAGAATAATTATTTATCCTCAAACAAATTCATTGGAAATTAAAAAAGGAAAAAGCGATGGTTTCGGACTTTTAATAAATAATAGATTGGAAACAGATGAAACTTTTTCATATGAAATAACCCTTGCAGATAAAGGTACTTGTACAATGACTGAAGATCAGATAATAAATCTAATAACTTTAGGAAAAAAACGAAGTAATATTCATCTTGCTTCTGGGGGCATTTTATCAAATCCATTAAGAATCAATCTCGCAATTCCTGAAACAGCAAAACTTTGTCAAGTATTGTACCGGCTTGAAGTTAGTACAGCAGACGGCAGCCCATATGATGGAGTAGATCTTCAACTAACAATAAAATAAAACAATTTTTAAATTAATATTTCTTAATTTAATCATGTTAGAACTTTATAATACCTTAACAAGAAAAAAAGAGGTTTTCAGACCGATTGATAAGAGAAGTAAAAAAGTTGGAATGTATTCGTGTGGACCTACTGTTTATTCTTATCAGCATATTGGAAACATGAGAAGTTATATTTCCTGGGATATCTTAAAAAGAATTTTAGAATTTAATGGTTATAATGTCAAGCACGTGATTAATGTCACAGATGTCGGGCATTTAACAAATGATTCAGATACAGGCGAAGACAAAATTGAAAGAGCTGCAAAAAAAGAAAAAAAGAAAGCATCTGAAATTACAAATTATTATTTTAAAGTTTTCAAAGAAGATTTTAAAAAACTCAATATAATTGAACCTGATTTCTGGTCAAAAGCAACTGCACATATTAAAGAACAGATTAATTTAATAAAAATTTTAGAAAAAAAAGGTTATACTTATAAGACTTCTGATGGAATTTATTTTGATACAAGCAAACTTGAAGATTATGGAAAACTTGCAAGATTAAAAAAGGAAAAATTAAAAGCAGGTAAAAGGATTGCTATTGGTAAGAAAAAAAACAAGACCGATTTTGCATTATGGAAATTTTCTAAAAAATCAGAGAGCAGACAGCAGGAATGGAACTCTCCATGGGGAATTGGTTATCCTGGCTGGCATATAGAATGCTCTGCTATGTCAAGCAAATATTTAGGAAGGCAATTTGATATCCATACAGGGGGACAGGAACACATTCCTATCCATCACACAAATGAAATTGCACAGGCAGAAGCGGCTTTTGGGAAAAAACCATGGGTTAAATACTGGTTGCATGCTGCATGGCTACTTTTCAAAGGAGAAAAAATCTCGAAAAGTAAAGGTGGTTTATATACTCTAAGCCAGCTTGAAAAAAAAGGGTTTTCTCCTTTAGAATTCAGATATTTATGTCTAACAACACATTACAGAAAACCTTTGAATTTTTCAATTGAAAAATTAGAATCTGCACAGACATCATATCAAAGATTAAAGAATATAATTTCAGAGATAAAAGATAAAAAGGTAAATAAAAAATATCTTGAAGAATTTGAAGAAACAATTAATAATGATTTGGATATTCCAAGTGCATTACAAGTTTTATGGAAATTAGTAAGGGATAAAAAAGCAAAAGGAAAATTGGGAACAATAAAAAAAATGGATGAGGTTTTTGGTTTGAATTTATTAAAGAAAGAAAAAATTAAAATTCCTGCTGAAGTTAAAAAGTTAATTAAAGAAAGGGAAAAATTACGGAAGAAAAAAGATTGGAAAAAAGCAGATAAATTAAGAGCAAAGATTAAAAAGTTGGGCTATGTTGTTGAAGATACGGAAAAAAGGAGTATTATTAGAAAACTATAGGGGTAAAAATGGCTTGTAAAAGTAAAAAGAAAGCGAAAAAGAAGAAAAGATAAAATGGCAAGAAAACCTTGTCCGAATAAAGAAGAAAACTTAAAAGAATGTCCGTGCGACTGGCCTGGCTGTGAGAGGAAGGGAATCTGTTGCGAATGTATTGCATATCATAGAGAAAGAGGAGAAAAACCTGCGTGTTTGAAATAAAGATGAAAAAAGAGTTTGAATTCATAAATCTGAAATATAAGCCAAAGAATGATTTATTATGTTTATTTAAGATTGTTCCAAATAGAATTTCGATGAAAAAGGCTGCAAATACTGTTGCACTTGAATCCTCAGTCGGAACCTGGACAAAAGTTCCAGGAAAAGATTATGTTGAAAAACTGAGAGCAAAAGTTTTTTCCATTAAGGGAAATCTTGTAAAAATTGCTTATCCTCAGGAATTGTTTGAATATGACAATGTTCCAAATATTTTATCGAGTGTTGCAGGAAATATTTTCGGTATGAAAGTTGTTAAATCTATTAGGTTGGAAGATGTCAGTTTTCCAAAAAATATTTTGAAAAGTTTTTCTGGCCCAAAATACGGAATAGAAGGTGTGAGAAAAATGTTGAAAGTTAAATCTCGCCCTCTTGTGGGAACAATCATAAAACCCAAGTTAGGATTAAATACAAGACATCATGCTCAGTCAGCTTATCAGTCCTGGATTGGAGGATGTGATATTGTCAAGGATGATGAAAATTTAGCTTCACAAAAATTTAATTTATTTGAAAAAAGGCTTGCAAAAACTTTGGAAATGGCAGATAAAGCAGAACAAGTTACAGGAGAAAAAAAAGGTTATTTAGTAAATGTCACTGCAGAAACAAAAGAGATGATTAAAAGAGCACAGCTTGCTGAAAAAATGGGTAGTAAGTATATTATGGTGGATATTCTCACAGCTGGCTGGGCTGCTTTGCAGACTTTAAAAGAAGCAAATTTTAAAATGGCGATTCACGCACATCGGGCAATGCATGCTGCTTTTGACAGAAATCCTGAACAGGGAATAAGTATGATGGTATTAGCTGATTTTGCAAGATTAATTGGGGTTGACCAGATACATATCGGAACAGGAATTGGAAAACTAGAAGGAAAGATAGAAGACATTGAAGATTTAGCAGAAGAGATTGAATTAAAAGATGTTAAAACAACAAAAAACCGACTTGCACAAAAATGGGGGAATATAAAACCTGTTTTTGCTGTTTCATCTGGAGGATTGCATCCGGGACATGTTCCTTTTTTAGTCAAACATCTTGGAAAAGATTTAGTTATTCAGGCAGGAGGAGGAGTTCACGGACATCCTGGAGGAACAGTTTCAGGTGCAAAAGCAATGAGGCAGGCTGTAGATGCTGTAATGAAAAAAATTCCGTTGAAAAAATATGCAAAGAGCCATGATGAACTTAAAGATGCTTTGGAGTTTTGGGTATAGGAAATTATATATAAAATAAAGTATTCTAAATTATATGACAATTTATCTTGTAGTTTATCCAGAAAAAATCGGTAAAAATATTGAGAAGATTCAAGAATATTTGTCAGATAAAAATTATTCTAAGAGATTTGTTCTCGGAAAGAAATTTGAAAAACTCGGCAAAGAATTAAACTTGGAAAATGATTTAATTAATGAAAAGGAAATTGAAATAATGGGTTATAAAAATAAAAAGAACTTAGATAATATAGTTATGTATCTTTCCAAGAAAATAAGAACAGTCATCATAAAACAAAAATATATTTTTTCTGGAGAATAATTTAAAAAGTATTACAACTTTATAAGGAAATGAAAAGAACAAAAAGAAGTAAGGAAAAAGCACAGAGATTCAACAAAGAATTGAAGAAAGCATTATATGCTGCTCTTATTGCAGCTTTCGGATTCTTAATTGCATTGGTCTGGAGAGACTTAATTCAATCTTGGGTTAATAAAATTGCTTCTGCAAGCCCAATTAAAGGACAACTGATAAGTGCTTTAATAGTTACAATTATTTGTGTTTTAGGAATTTTAATTGTGACAAGATGTTTGAAAGAAAAAGAATGAAATACAGAAAAGGGATTTTTATAGTAACATATTCCAGAACAAAACAAGGAATAAAATATTTGGTTTTGAAAAGGAAACTTCACTGGAAAGGCTGGGAATTTCCAAAAGGAGGATTAAAAAAAGGAGAAAAAATTTTAGATTCTCTAAGAAGAGAATTGAAAGAAGAAACAGGAAAAGTTCCTATTGCAATAAAAAAATTTCGTGCTTTTGGGAAATATAAATATAAAAAAGAATTAAAAGACAGAGAAGGTGTAATTGGACAGACTTACTCATTATATGCAGTTGAAATTAAACCAGGGCCAATAAAAATAGATAAAATAGAACATTCAAGTTACCAATGGCTAAATTTTGAAAAAGCTCTAAAAAAATTAACCTGGACTAATCAGAAAAAATGTTTGATAATTACAAATAAATTTGTAAATAAAAATTAAATCACAAAATAAATAATAGATTTATTTTTTTCTTGGAGAATAATTTCTTACAAGCTTGCCTACACCTACAACAAGTACTGCCAGAGCAATAACCCAGTTAAACCAAGGACCTGAAAATGTAGCTGGTACTATCAAAGCTAAAACAAGCAAAACTCCAAGAAGAGTAACAAGCCATGCAGTCATTTTTGCCATTTTATCACCTCTATAAAATTAGGTTTTATTATTTTATAAATATTGCTATTTCCCGCTAAATATAAAAATGTTCCTTTTTTAAGAAGAATATGATAAAATTTAGAGAGATAACGGCTTCGTCAGGAAAATCTATTCTTGCTGGAAGAAATGCAAAAAATAATGAGGAATTAATTAAGCAGGCTGAAGAAAATGAGATTGTATTGCATACTGCTGCTCCTGGAAGTCCTTTTGTAAATATAAAAGGCAAAGCAAATAAAAAAGACATAAAAGAAGCTGCAATTTTCTGTGCAAGATATAGCCAGGATTGGAGAGATAACAAAAAAGATGTCATAGTTCATATTTTCAAAGGAAAAGATATTTACAAGATAAAAGGAATGAAAACAGGAAGTTTTGGAGTTAAAAAATTTAAAATTATTAAAATTAAGAAAAAAGAAATTGAAAAATGGATAAAAGAGAAAAAGAACAGATAAGAGTTAATGTATTTTTAGAAAAATTAATGAATGATGTTAAAACTGCAGAAGAGCTTGGAGAAAGCAGAAGAATTATTGAGTATTTTGAAAATAAAGGATATAACGTGGAAAAATATAATAGAAGGCAAAAATATAGAGAAAACCTTATGTTATCAATAAATTGTAATTAAAATGGGGTGGAAAAGAAAAACAATTAGAAGAATTATTTGAAAATTTATTTAAATTTACAGATTTGAAAGAAGGAATGAAGTTAATTAATGAAGAATTAGATAGGTTTGAGAAGTTAGGATATGAGATTAGTAAATATAGAAAAAGATAGTATAAAAACTAAAAATAAAATTAATAATTCTTTTTTTCCGTATTTTATACAGCAATTAAGATTATATAAAGTTTTTTAAAATTGTGATGTTAATAATTTAATTAATGCAGAAAAAATTATGCGAAATGCAATTGGGAAAAAATAGAATAACAGAGAATTTCATTGAAAATTTAAAAAATCATTTCAAAAAACATGACAATGTTAAAATATCTGTTCTTAAATCCTGTTGCAGGAACAAGGCAGATATTAAAAAAATGGCTGAAGAAATTCTTAAAAAACTCGGAAAAAATTATACTGCAAAGACAATCGGATTTACAATTGCACTGAAGAAGTGGAGAAAAGTAATTAGATAATTATTGGGATTTCTTTTCCAGGTTATTAATTCTGATATATAATATTTCTCCTGTTTCATTACTAAAATCAATAAAGTTTATAAACTCTTCTTCTAAATAATTTTAGGTAAATTGTTCTTAATTGAACAAATCTATTGTCGCGAGACAAGCCATAAATGAATCCAGTATATGAATTAAACCCTCATGAATATAATATTAAACTAGCAGAAGCTTTAAAAAAAATTCCTGAATTCAAAGTGCCTGAGTGGGTTAGTTTTGTTAAATCAGGTCCTGCAAAAGCAAGGCCAATTGAAGAGCCTGATTTTTGGTATAAAAGGGCTGCAAGCATTCTTAGACAGATTTACAAAAAAAACATTGTGGGAGTTAATAGATTAAGAACAAAATATGGGAGCAAGAAAAACAGGGGATTTAAACCAGAAGAATTTCGAAGAGCAGGCGGGAAAATAATCAGGACTATTCTTCAGCAGGCAGATAAAGCAGGATTCACAGAAATTGCAAAAGATATCAAAGGAGTTAAAAGCAAGAAGCCAGGAAGGCAACTTACAGAAAAAGGAAGAAGATTTATGGAGGAAATAAAATAATGATAAATAAAATAGAAACCTATCGTGATATAGATGGTAAAGCCAAAACAATTTTTTATTATAATGAACAAAAAGTAGAAGTTAATACATCAACATTAGATAAAAAGTTACAAGAATCAATAAAAGACAGTTCAAATATGCTTAATAATGATTTAAATATAATGAGAATAATTCAAAATATAAAATGAGCGGAATAAAAAATCCAGATAAAAAAACAAAGCTTGCAAAAAAAGCAAGGCAGACAAAGTGGGCTCCTGTATGGGCGGTATTTAAAAAATACGGAATGGGAAAAAGAATTCATCCTTCTGCTATGACTAAACACAGACGTTCATGGAGAAGAACCAAACTTCATATAAAACCAAGAAAACAAAGAAAATCACATTTAGGTTAAAATGACAAAAGAATATACAAGAAGTTTTTCACAAAAATCTGTTAAATATCTAAAAGAAAGATTAGAAGAAGCTGTAAGAGAAGGTGTTCTTAAAAAAGAAGAAGATAAAAATCTTGGTTTAGAAATTTATTGGCAAAGAAAATTCTGTTATTTAAAAATAAGATATCTAGAAGATGGGCGAGCTAGTACTGATCTTGTAGTTAATGATACTTATAATAAAGAAGGTTTATCTAGATTATCTAAAATACTTAAAATGTCCATAAAATAAAATGGCAAAGAAAACAGAAGAAAAAACTGAAAAAATTGAGAGAGAATATATCATTCCTTTAAGAGAAAAAGGAAGAACTGTTCCAAGATACAAAAAAACTCCAAAAGCAGTCAAAACAATTAAGGAATTTCTGGTTCAGCACATGAAAATTCGGGACAGGGATTTGGGAAAAATCAAAATTGACAGATTTCTAAATGAAGTTTTATGGTCCAGAGGAATAAAAAACCCTCCTAATAAGATTAAAGTCAAAGCAATAAAAGATAAAGATATTGTAAAAGTTGAACTTTCTGAGCTTCCTGAAAAACTAAAATTCAAGAAAGCAAGAGAAGAGAAGATGGAAAAGAAAGCAAGAGAAATTACAGAAAAGAAGAAAACAATGATGGAAAAGGCAAAAGAAACTATACAAAAATCAGCTGAAGAACCTAAGCAAACAGAAGAGGAAAAGAAAGAAGAGAAAGAAAAAGCAAAAGCAGGTACAGAAGCAGGAGAAAAAATGAAAAAAGCTGCTTCTAAAGAAATAAAAAGACAAAAAGGCGGAAAAACAAAACAGTCCAAAAGACAAATGAGAAAAGCTCTTGCGAAATAGTTTTATATTAATTAATTCTTAGATTGATATGTTAGAATCATTAAAAAAAGAATTAGAAGAATTAAAAAATCCTGAACAAGCTGAAGTTGCCAAAAGATTTTTTAAGACAAGCCAAGGAGAATACGGTGAGGGGGATATTTTTCTTGGAATAAAAGTTCCTGTCCAGAGAAATATTGCAAAAAAATATTCTGGATTAAGCTTTCCAAAAATCCAAGAGCTATTAAAAAGCAAGATTCATGAGCACAGATTAGTAGCCTTAATTATTTTAAATGAAAAATATAAAAAAGCTGTTGAAGAAGAAAAAGCAAACATTTTCAATTTTTACCTGAAAAACACAAAAAATATAAATAATTGGGATTTGGTTGATTTAAGTGCTCCAAATATTGTTGGGCATTTCTTATTTGATAAAAAGAAAAAAATTTTATATGATTTGGCGATTTCTGAAAATTTGTGGGAAAGACGGATTGCAATTGTTTCGACTTATGCATTTATTAGAAAAGAAGATTTTGAAGATGCTCTGAGAATTGCAGAAATCCTTTTAGAAAACAAACATCATTTAATTCAGAAAGCTGTTGGCTGGATGCTGAGGGAGATTGGAAAAAAAGATGAAGCAGTTTTAGAAGATTTTTTAAAGAAACATTCAAAAATCATGCCAAGAACAATGCTCAGATATGCAATAGAAAAGTTTGATGAGGAGAAAAGAAAAAAATATTTGTTGGGAAATATATGATACAATATATATTTTGCAGTAGTTAATTAATCTTTTAAATTTAGAAATTTTAGAGTTTTTATGAATATAGAAAAAATCAAACAACAAAAATCAATTCAAGAACTCTTAGAATTTGGAATTATAAACATTGACAAACCAACAGGCCTAACCTCATTTGATATTTCTGATTTTGTTAGAAAGAAACTGAAATTAAGAAAGACTTCTCATTTTGGAACCCTAGATCCAAAAGTTACTGGAGTGCTTCCAATTGCATTAAACAGGGCATGTAAATTGACAGGTTTTTTTTTAGGTGAGGACAAGGAATATGTGGGGATTATGAGAATCCATGATGAAATTAGTTTAGAAGATATTAAAAAAATGATTAAGAAAAAATTTCTTGGAAAAATCACTCAACTTCCTCCTGTAAAATCAAGAGTAAAAAGACAATATAGAGAAAGAGAAATAAAAAAATTTGAAATTTTAGAAAAAGATGGAAAAAATATTTTGTTTAAAGTTGAATGCGGAGGAGGAACATATATAAGAAAATTAATCCATGATCTCGGAGAAGAATTAAAGGTAGGGGCCCATATGCTGGAATTAAGAAGAACTCGTGCAGGAATCTTTGAAGAAGATTTTTCAATAAACCTCTATGAGTTTGAAAGAGCAGTTGAAGAATATGAAAAAGGGAATGAAGAATTATTAAGGGCCATTGTTATTCCTGCTGAAATTATAGGATATGTTTATTCAATAGTTGAAATTAAAAGAGATAATCTAAAAAATATTTTAACTGGAAAACCAATCTATAGAAAAGATTTGAAAAAAGCAACTCCTGTAAAAAAAGATGAAAAAATATCTGTTTTTTGTGATGATAGATTCATAGGTATGTATAAAGTCATAAGAGGCAGGGAGATTTTTGCAAAACCTCTTTTTGTTATGCAGGAATTGAGAAAATGAAACATTTCGTATATTTTTCAAAAAACGCGGCAACATCTGGAAAAGCGGTATCTGAAGATTTGATGAAAGCGGGAAGAATTGACATTGCAATTCATAGTCTGATTCAGGGAATATTTTTATCTCATGATTTCAGAAAAGATGTGAAATTCCATTTTGTATTTTATGGAATGCCTGAGCCTCCAAAACATATTGAGATAGAGGTTAAAGATGAAACTATAATTTCAAAAAAAGATGTTGCAACATTGATTAAGAAAATTTTATACAAATATAAAGAAGGGAAAAAAATAGAAGTGCTTCCGGGTTGTTTTATTGAAAAAAAAAGTTTTCTTAAAGTTATTGAAGAACTTGCAAAGAAAAATTCTATTTTTATCCTGGATAAAAAAGGGGAAGACATAAGAAAAGCAGAAATTAATAGAAATTGTGTCTTTATTTTAGGAGACCATGAAGGATTACCTAAAAAAGAACTAAAAAGGATTAAGCAGATTGCTGTACCTGTTTCTGTTGGTCCAAAAACTTATTTTGCAAGCCAGACAATAGCTATTGTAAATAATGAACTTGATAGAAGAAATATTTAATAACCAAAATCTCTTACTTTTAATATGAAAAAAGCTGTGAGAATTTATATTAACGGAATTGTGCAGGGAGTTTTCTTCAGGGCATTTATCAAAGAAAATGCAGAGAGATATAATACTAAAGGTTTTGTGAGAAATTTGGAAGACGGAAGAATAGAAGTTTTTCTTGAAGGAAATCCAGATGATGTGAACAAGATGACTGAACTCTGCAAAAAAGGTCCAAAACACGCACAAATTAAAAATATTGAAATCAAACCAGAAAAATTTCAGAATTTTAAAACCTTCAAAGTGCTTCATATTTGAATTCTAAAATATATATTATAGTATATAATTGTTTAAAAAGAAAATTACACAGCATTTTCTACAATGAAAACTATTTATAATTTATTGTTAATAGGCGCACAAAAAGCTATGAGAGCAATTAATACCAGCATTGACCATCTTAAAAATTATCAGGAAATAAAGAATCAAAAGGCAGTTTTAAAAGATTATGATGCATTATATGAAAGAGAATTTCCTGAAATTAATATAAGAAATATCAATGATTATATAGATAATTCCATAGACCCTTTTGACTCTTTAACAGGATTAGTCTAAAACTTTTTATATTATACTGAATTTTAAAAGAAATGATTTACACCAATTCAGACGGAGGTGCAAAAAGAAACTTACCTTTGAATTTGGAAATTTCTAATTTGCACCTTGCGGAGATTTAAAAATGATTTATACAAACTCCGACGGCGGTGCAAGAGGAAATCCAGGTCCAGGTGCAATAGGAGTTATAGTTAGAAGAGACGGGCAAATTCTCAGAAAATACAGTGGATTTGTCGGAGAAAGCGTGACAAACAATATTGCAGAGTATGAAGGATTGATTAAAGCACTTGAAATTGCATCTGAATTCACAAAAGATGAAGTAACTTGCATACTTGATTCTGAGTTAATTGTCAAACAACTTTTGGGAGAATATAAAGTTCGGCATCCAAAACTTCTTGAATTATTTTTAAAAGTACAGAGATTGCAAGAGAAATTTAAGAAAATAAGATATTTGCATGTCAGTAGATGGAACAAATTTCAAAGAATTGCTGATGAATTGCTCAATGAAGAACTGGACAACAAAGGATATAGAAAATATAGGTATAGAAGATGAAATATAATAAATTAATAAGGGATAAAGTATCTGAAAGTTTAAGGCAGAGAGGAATATCACATTCTACACATACGGCTAATGAAAAAGAATACTTGGAAAAACTTAAAGAAAAATATCTAGAAGAAACAAAAGAATTCTTTAAGGATAATACCAAACATGAACTTGCAGATATTCTGGAGGTTACTTATGCATTCAGAGATTATTTAAAATATGATAGTGAATTACTAGAAGCTCTTGCAGAAAAAACAGAATATACAAATAACGGACTTCTCAGAAAAGTAAAACGATTTACAGAAGAACCTAATGCTAAAAAACTTGGAGAAGTTTTGGGGATGATTTATTCTGCTTGCGATTATATTGAAATCAGCAAAGAAGAATTAGAAAGTGCTAGACAGATAAAAGAAGAGGCAAAAGGCGGACTTAAAAAGAAAATAATTCTTGATGAGTTAAATAAGTAAATATTTAAATCTTCTTTCTTTTTTTTTAAATATGGCTGAGAAATTTTTTTGGGCTGACAAGATTGCTGATAGAATAATAAAAGAAAAAAAGAGGAAGAGAAAATATGTCTGTGCTTCAGGTATTACTCCATCTGGAACAATTCATATTGGAAATTTTCGAGAAGTTATAACTACAGAATTAGTTGTCAGAGCTTTAAAAGATAAAGGAAAGAAAGTCAGATTTATTTATTCTTGGGATGATTATGATAGATTCCGAAAAGTTCCTGCAAACGTTCAGAAAGATTACAAAAAATATATTGGGATGCCATTAAGTGATATTCCTTCTCCTTTTGAAAAGAATAAAAGTTATGCAGAACATTTTGAACAAGAATTTGAAGAGCAGTTAAAAAAAGTTGGAATAAAACCAGAATTTATTAGACAGAATATCATGAATAAAAAATGCAGATACGCTAAATTAATTAAATTAGCTATAGAAAAAAGAAAGAATATTATGAAGATTCTCAATAAATACAGAAAAGAACCATTGAAAGATTATTGGCCTGTTGTGGTATATTGTGAAAAATGTAAAAAAGATGCTACAAAAATTCTTGATGTGAAAGGATATGTAATTGAATATAGTTGTAATTGTGGATTTAAGGGAAAGGTTGACTTTAGTAAAAAAGGAATTGTAAATGCTCCTTGGAGAGTGGACTGGCCTATGAGATGGAAATATGAAGGAGTTGATTTTGAACCAGGTGGGGTAGACCACAGCGTTTATGGAGGTTCTTTTAGTACATCAAAAGAAATTGTAAAAGAAATTTATCATGGTAAAATTCCGATTTATATTTTTTATGATTGGGTAAAAGTAAAAGGAGGAAAAGAGTTTTCAAGCTCTACAGGAAATGTGCTGACACTAAATGATGTTTTAGAAGTCTATGAACCTGAAATTGTCAGATATTTATTTGTCGGAACAAAACCCAAAACAGGATTCCAGATAAGTTTTGACAACGATGTAATAAAAATTTATGAAGATTATGATGAATTAGAAAGGAGATATTACGAAAAGAAAGTTAATCCGAGAGAAAAAAGAATTTA
The DNA here is from genome assembly GCA_017608985.1 of Candidatus Pacearchaeota archaeon. GTDB lineage: Archaea > Nanobdellota > Nanobdellia > Pacearchaeales > GW2011-AR1 > JAFCEV01. Next base: position 2,252 of record JAFCEV010000007.1, on the reverse strand, counting down.
TGAATTATGTCAGATAAAACTTTCTAGAAAAAAACCTAAGAAAATCAGCTTCAGGCACTTGATAACTCTTGTTCAGACAGGAAAATTAAAGGGGTTGAATAAAGAATCCAAATTAAGAGCTGAAAAAGTTAAAAATTGGTTGGAGAAATATGCAGGAGAAGATATGAAATTTGAAATTCAAGAAAAAATCAAAATTAGACTATCCAAACCTGAAAAACAAGCTATGATTGCCCTTAAACAATTTTTGAGCACAGAAAATTATACAGAAGATGAGCTTTTCAATGAGTTTTATAATATTTGCAGGGCTGTCGGAATTAAAAGCAGTGATTTTTTTGAAACTGCTTATAGAATAATAATCGGAAAAACACAGGGGCCTCGTCTTGCAAGCTTAATTCTTACTATAGGTAAAGATAAAATAATTAAACTATTGGAACAGGTGAAATGACTCTGATTGTAAAAAACAACATAAGAAAAGTTGTAAAAGAACTGCAGAGAACTAAAAGTTCTCAATCGTCCGTCTTGACACAGTCAGCCGAACTAGACAAAGAAAATACTGTATCTAATGTTGCTGAAGAGGTTGGACCTGAACTTGAAAAAAAAGTTGAAGAGATTTTAGCAAATGCGATAAAAAGAGCAAAGGCAAACGGAAGACGGACAATTCAGGCGAGAGACTTATGAGAAACAATTTTATAAATAATAATACTCATAAGTAACGAGGAGAGGGATTTGTGAAAATGTCAAAGAAAAAGTATTCTAAGCAAGGTAAAAAGAATCGTGCAGCAGGTGTTAGATTTGAAGCAAAAGTCCGTGCTGATTTAAAACTTCAAGGATGGATTATTGATAAATGGATGAACAACGTTGATTTTGAAAAAGATGAAATTGTTCCTGCAAAAAGAAAATATAACTCTTATCTGAGAGCCCTTAGCATTGGAAACGGATTTCCTGATTTTATTTGTTTCAAAAAGTCAGGAAAGAAAAGTTATGAAATAATTGGTGTTGAAGTTAAAAGAAATGGTTGGCTCGCTAAACAAGAAAAAGAAAAATGCAAATGGTATTTAGACAAAAAGATTTTCTCTCGAATATTAATTGCAAAATCTGTAAAAGAAGGAAGGCATATAAGAGTCGAATACATTGATTTTAAAAAGAAATATAATTCATCACAATAATTCTTAAAACAAATTATTTCTATTATTTTTTATGAAAAGATTGATTTTATTTTGTATGATTATTTTATTTCTTGCATCTATTTATGGTTTATGTGAAAATGGGCAGATTGATATAAATACAGCATCAGCAGAGGAACTTGATGAATTATATGGGATAGGACCAATAAAAGCAGATGCAATAATTGATGCTAGGCCTTTTAGTTCTGTAGATGAACTGATAAAAGTTTCTGGAATTGGAGAATTTTATCTTGAAAAAATAATAGAACAAGGATTAGCTTGTGTTCAAGATGAAAAAGATATTAAGGAAGAAATAAAAAATAAAGGAGAAGAAATAATTAATGATACAATTGAAAAATCAAAAAATAAAGAAGACTTATTTAGTGGAAATAGTGGAGGTGGAGACAGCGTATCTCTCACTCCTGATGTTATAAAATTAAATCCTTCAACTCCAAAAGATATAAAAAGTGAGGACAATAAGAAGTTGAACAGAGACTCTTATGCAAAATACGGTTTCGTTGCTTTCTGCATTTTGCTGGGAGTTTTGTTTATATTAAAAAACAGAAGAAAACAGAAATATGAAAACATTTGATTTTCAATCAATTAAACATTCACACAATAATGCATCATATAAATATATTTAGATAAAATGAGCTCATCTGAAAAAGAAAAAGAGACAAAAGGAATCAGGGCTGTTTTGGTTCTTGAAATGATTGGAAAACCTCCCGAGCATATGACAGAAACTCTAAAAGAGCTGATAAAAAAAATAGATGAAGAAAAAGGTGTGGAAGTTCTGGAGAAAAAAATAAACGAACCTGTTCTGATTAAAGACCAAAAAGAATTCTACACAACATTTGCAGAAATTGAAGTAGAAGTCGAACAAATACTCCATCTTGCAGTTTTAATGTTCAAATACATGCCTGCACACATAGAGATTATAGAACCTGAATTGATTGTCTTGTCTAATAATGGATGGAGTGAAATATTAAGTGAATTAGTAAGAAGGCTTCATAGTTATGACGAAATTGCGAGAGTTCTCCAATTCCAGAATGCTCAAATGCAGGAGAAACTAAAAGAATTAATGCCTGA
>JAFCEV010000006.1 GCA_017608985.1 Candidatus Pacearchaeota archaeon | reverse complement strand
AGCGCATGGCTGTTAGATTTTATTAATTGCAGTTACCATGGTGTCGTAGGTTCGAGTCCTACCCAGGACGTTTAAAATAAAACGAGAACTGGTTCGATGAGCAATGTTCGGGAATCAAAAATATATATGTAATGTGGTTCAACTATAATGGCTGCAACAATAGCAATTAGAATTCCTTCTAATTTTTAAACTTTTTTAACTAATATTTTTCTAAATTAATTATGAAAAAGCAAAAAATCTTGGTTGCAATGTCAGGAGGAGTTGATTCAAGTGTGGCTGCTCTTCTTCTAAAAAAACAAGGATATGAAGTAATAGGAGCTTTTATGAAAAACTGGTCAGACACAAAAGATCCTTTGACAAATCAATGTGCCTGGAGAGGAGAAAGAAAATTCGCAATAAAAATAGCGGCAATGTTGGATATTCCTCTGATAACCCTTGATTTTGAAAAACAATACAAAAAAGAAGTTGTTAAAGAGATGTTTAAAAAATATAAAAAAGGAATTACTCCTAATCCTGATATTGACTGCAACCAAAAAATAAAATTTCCTTTATTGCTCAAAGAAGCAAAAAAAAGAGGCATAAACCTCATAGCAACAGGACATTATGCCCGGATTAAGCCCAATAAAAAAAACAAAAAGATTTATGAACTTTTAAGAGCAAAAGATGAATCCAAGGATCAATCCTATTTTCTTTACAGAATAAAACAAAACGAACTAAAATCTGCTCTATTTCCAATAGGAGAATATACAAAAATCCAAGTCAGGAAAATAGCCAAAAAAAACAAGTTTCCAAATTATAATAAAAAAGGAACAACAGGAATCTGCTTCATAGGAAAAATAAATCTCAAGGATTTTTTAAAAAAGAAAATAAAGCCAAAAAAAGGGGATGTTCTTGATCCAAAAGGAAATAAAATAGGAGAGCATGACGGAATATACTATTATACAATTGGACAGCGTCTTGGCCCAAGATATGGATTTGAGATAAAAAGAGGTTCAAAAGAAAAAGTTGAAAGATGGTATGTTGCAAAAAAAATTCCAAAAACAAACACAATCATTGCAGCTCCAAAAAATCATCCTCTAAATTTCAGAAAAGAAATCGTTGTAAAAAATCTATATCTCATATCAAATAAAAAAGAAGAATTTAAAAAATCTTCAAGAAAAATATTTTCAAGAATACGACATGTCGGAGAACTTCTTCCAAGCAAGATAATTTATAATAAAAAGAAAAAACAATTTAAAGTAATCTTAAAAAAAGCAATTACAGGAATCAGCGAAGGACAGGCGATTGTATTATACAAAGGAGAAAAATGCCTTGGAGGAGGAGAAATAAGATTTTAGATATGACCTCTTTCAGAAGTAATTGCCTGAACAAGTTTAACAGCAATCAAGTCATGATTAAATTCTTTTTTTAAGACTCTTAAATTATGATTTACCCAGTTCCTTCTTTTATCTTCATCAAAAATTAAATTAACAACTTCCTGAATTCTTTTAGAATTTAATTGAAATTTATTAAAAGCTATTAATTTAAAATCGCACCGGGAAATGTCTTTTTTAAAAACCGGATAAGTATATATAATAGGAATTAGACCAGAAGCTAAAACCTCTAATAAATTATTTCCAAATCCCTCAACTTCACTAAAATAAGTAGAAATTGCTTTTAATTTTGCAAAAACTTTTGGATATTCTTCAAAGGTTAATTTTGTTTTATCATAATAATCCTCTGCAAAAACTAAAAATAAATTCTCATGACCATATTCTTTTTGTAATTCTTTATTTAACCGAACTAATTCTTTCTTCTTTTTATCAGGATCTTGGCCAGAAATCAAAAAATAAATAGCTTTATATCTTCCTTTTTTTCTAAGTTTTTCTAATAACTCGTAACAAAATTTAAGAGCAAAATCAATTCTTTTTCTTCCAATAATCCTTGTATGCTGCAAACAAAACAAAACTTCTGAAAGTTTCAATTCTTTTTCTCCCAACAAACTTTCAATTTTAAAATCCCTCATAAAAGTATCAACGCTTTCATTAAATTTGTCTGTTTGTAAATCTCCAAATTTTTCTATAAAAATATCTGTGGTATTATAAATCACTCCATGATTTGTTTCAATTCTTTTATAAAAACCAGGATCTCTCAAATCTAATTTCTTTAAATATTTTCTAGCTTCTTTAAATTGCAAACTATTAATAAATAAGATATATTCCACAAAAGGACCCGGAACTCCTTGAAGTAAATAATTTTCAACATCTCTCGGAGGATTCAAAAAATCTTTTCTTTCTAAATGAGAATCATGCCACCACAAAATATACTTAGGAGTTCTATTGCCTTGTAAAATTTCATCTCTATAATATCTGCTAAGAGCAACAGAAGAAATAAAATTTACAGGATGAGAAGAATTATGTGAAATTAGAACATCTATTCTGTTTTTTCTTATAAATTTTTTTATTGCTTCTTTAGCTTTATTTATTGTTTCTTCTATTTTCTCACTACTTTCGCCTCCGAAACCCACAGGATAATTTTTACGGATTAAAAACATAGTTTCGTTTTTTGTAGATAGAAGTTCATTCTCAGTAATCCTTTTCGATTTTGTTTTAGATTTTCCAATTAGATAATAAATATTTTTTAAAGGAACTTTTAATTTTTTATTTAAAATTTCTTCAATTTGTTTCATTACAATTGAAACTCCTTCTGTATCTCCAAATAAAGAATGGAGCATGCCGTATTTTAATTTAGGAATCTCATCTTTTCTAAATTGTCTTGCTTTCTCTTTATTTTTACGAAGTAAGTTAATCATAGAAATCAATAAGTTTTTTCCTATAAATATCTTTCTAAGAAAAAAACCTTAAATTTATATATACTAACTTCTAAAACTAAGTATGGAACTTGACAAAGCAATCAAATCTCGGAGAAGCGTGAGGAAATTCAAAAATAAAAAACCAGATTGGAGAGATATAATAGAGTGCATTGACGTTATGAGATATGCTCCCATGGCAGGCGGCATTTTCAGTCTGAAATTCATTCTTGTAGATGATGAAATAAAAATTAAAAAAATTGCACAGGCTGCCCAGCAGGATTTTATTTCAGAAGCAAAATACGTTGTGGTTGTCTGTTCAAAAATTGCAAGGACAGTTAATTCTTACGAAGAAAGAGGATACATATATTGTAGACAGCAGGCAGGTGCTGCAATCCAAAATTTTTTGTTAAAAACAGAAGAAGTAGGACTCTCAACTTGCTGGGTCGGACATTTTGTAGAAGAACAAATTAAAACAGCATTAAAAATTCCTGAAGATGTTAGTATTGAGGCAGTTTTTCCAATAGGTTATGAATTTAAAAAACCTTTAACAAAAAAAGCAAAAATTGATTTGGACAACCTGCTTTATTTTAATGAATACAAACAGAAAAAGATGAAAAAAATAAGAAAACCAGAGGGGAGTAGAGCCGGGGTTTTCTTGGAAAAACCTAGCAAAGAGGAAATTTAATCATAAGATAATAGATTGCCCTTTATAATGCCTCAAAAAATCTTTTCTTTTTCTTCAATCCTTCTTAAAGTTTCATCAGTTATAAAAAATAAAGGGGCAAAAGCCCCAATAAAAATTATCTCCAGACTTCTATCCCTAAATCAGATAGTTCTTTTGATGCAGGAAGAGGATGTTCCTCGACACTTTTTCCAAGCACATAAGGAGATGAAACTCCTGTCATAATAGTTATCACACGAACCTTTCCGGTAAATTCCTTACTGATTCTTGCTCCTATAATAACCTGTGCTTCTGGATTAAGATTTTCAGAGACAGTTCTTCCAATAACATCAAATTCTTCTAATTTTAAGTCAGGTCCACAAGTAATGTGTATTAAAGCTCCGCTAGCACCTTTATAATCCACGTCAAGTAGAGGATGTGTAAGGGCTTGCTTTACAGCTTCCATAACACGATCCTGCGTATCTGCTTCTCCAATACCAATAACAGAAACACCACCGTCTTTCATAATCGATGAAACATCTGCATAATCCAAATTAATCAAACTTGGAAGAGTGATTGTTTCAACAATTCCCTTAACCATAGTGCTTACAAGTTCATTAGCAACTGCAAAAGCCTGTTCAATAGGCAGCTGTCCTGCAATATCGACAAGCCTGTTATTGTCAAGAACAATGCATGTGTCAGTAACTTCTCTTAACTCCTGCAATCCAAATTCAGCTTTATCAATTCTCGCTTTTTCTGATTCAAAAGGCATGGTCACAACTCCTATAACAACAGCTCCTGTTTCTTTAGCAAGTTGGGCAATGATAGGTGCTGCACCTGTTCCTGTTCCTCCACCTTGTCCAGCAATGATGAAAACCATATCTGCTCCACCAACTGCTTTTTTTAGGTCAACTATAGCTTCTTTTGCAGCTTCTCTACCTCTTTGAGGTTTTCCACCACAACCTAAACCACGTGTCAGCTCTTTTCCAATAAGCACCTTTTCATCAGCTTTTGTGACACTCAAATGAAGAGCATCTGTATTTGCTCCATAAATAGAAGCTCCATTGATTCCTTTATTAAAAAGCCATGTTATTGCATTGCATCCCATCCCTCCAACACCAATAACCTTAATATTTGCTTTTCCTGCTCTTAACTCATCAAAGTTTATGCTATGGGTTGAGGTATGTTCTATAGCTTCTTTTGCAAAATCCAAAACCATTTTTTAACCTCCTTTCCTTTTTCTCTCCACTTTTCTACGAAAAGTTTATATAGTTGATTTACTTCCAACTAATATTAAAGAGAGGAGAAAACCTCTTGCATGCAAGATAATTCAACTCCGCCAAGTTGAATATTATAAAAAATAATAGTTGTTTCTTTAAATAAATTTTGGTGGTAAAATATAATGAATAATTAAGCAATGATAGTATAATGCTTATAGATTCAATCCCCTATTGAATAACAGTAGAAACAAGACCCCGCATAAGGATAATAAACAATACTATTAAAACAGTTGTAAATGCCAACCATACAAACCACATTCCAATTGCCTTTCCCCATTTAATATTAAAGAATTTTTTAATCAAAAATATCTCAAATACAATAAAAGCAAGACCTAGAATTATATTTAGAACAGTTCCAAGAGAAATCAAACTTCTTATTAAAAAACCGATGACAGAAAGTATAACTACAACTTTAAGAGATGGGATAAAAAATTTCTCTGCCCAAATATCTTAGCAACAAACATTAAAAGAAGTGTCCCTACAATAATTCCCCGCTATAAGTCCTATAAAAGAAATTGCAAATATGCTCACCACCATAAAAGCCTTACTTAAAAAAACTTTATGAATTTATTCCTTCTCAAGAATTTCTGCTTTTATCCCTTCTTCATCACATAATTCCTTGAATTCCTTGGCATCATCTTCTGCTCCAACAATACTGCCCCAATGCATAGGAATCGCCAGTGTCGGTTTTATTATTTTTGCAGCTTCAACTGCTTCTTCTGCACTCATAGTAAATCTTCCTCCAACAGGAAGCAGAGCAACAAATTCTTTTTCTGTCTGTTTGAAACCAGTAAGTTTTTGCATCTCAGGAATAACATCTGTATCACCTGCATGATAAACTAGAACATTATCCATTTTAATTAGGTAACCCACCCATCCTTCGTCTTTTGGATGAAAATGCTTGTCAGTATTATAAGCAGGAAGAGCAGAAATCTTGATATCTCCTATATCTAACTCTTTGCCTGGTTCTATAATCTCCATCTTAAAAGGTATGTCAAATTTGTTTATCTTACTTTGACAATCTGCAGGTGCAATAATTCTCGTTCCTTCCTGAATAATTTTCTCAACATCTGCGACACTGCAATGGTCATAATGACTGTGCGTCAGCAAAATTATGTCTGCTTTTTCAGAAGTTTCTTTAATATTATAGGGGTCAATATAAATTGTTTTGGAATCCTTAATCAAAAATCCAGCATGTCCGAGCCATTTTAGTTCAATACTTCCAATCTTCATAAAATCAAAAAGAGCCAATGATTTTTAAATTTAATCAATATCTAAAAGAACATAATCCCCATTATAACCAACATTGTAAATCTCTGTTTTACCTATCTTTGCTTTGCCCTTTCCTTCATGAATATGTCCGCAGAAAACATATTTTGGTTGTTTCTTTTTTATATAATCTAAAATAACTTTGCTTCCAGCATGTTTTCCTATCCAACTTTTAGGAGGATTATATTTTTTGCTGACTTTGTCCAAAACACCATAAGGAGGTTGATGACAAATTAGAATATCAAGATTCTTAAAATTTCTTAAAACTTTTTTTGCCTTAGCAGTTTCTTTTTTCGCTTTCTTAATTCTGTCTTTATCTTTCTCATTAAACTCTTTATACCAGCAAACATCTTCAAAATATTCTAAGAAACCAATTCTTAATCTGTTGACTAGTCTTAATCTATTTTTGATTAAAGAAACATTTTTCATTTTATTTACTATATCTCTAGTATAAGGAATTTTAATCCCCCATTTTTCCTTATCTTCTTTAACTTGTTTCTTAGTAGGAATTCCAACATTTCCTTGAATAGTATAAACAGAAGCAAATTTTCCTAATTTTCTTAAAATCTCAATTGTAGAGTTATGGATTTCCATATGGACTTTTTTCATAAATTTAGAATCTTCTTTTAATTCTTTTAATCCTTTAAGCCTTCTTTTAGTATTCTCAAAATATCTCTTTCTTGCTAAATCAGCTTTACCAATATCTCCAGTCATCAAAATTAAATCTGCTTTCTTCAAAACAGATTCTTTATACTTAGAATACCCGTGAGGATCTCCAATAACCAATATTTTCATAACACCCAAACCAAATCGTAATTTAAAAATCTAACCAAAAATAAAAAAAGAAAAATAAAAAATAAATTTATTCTTCGTCTTCACTTTCATTGTCTTCCGAAGATTCTTCTTCCTCATCTTTTTCTTTGTATTCGTCTTCCATCATAACCTCCTTTTGATAAAATTTCTTTTAACAAATTTCTTTTTAAATATTAATTTACACTTAAGAATTAAGAAAAAATCAGAGAAAGATTTAAATACTAAGGATTCATACGCGTCATTGTCCTCGGAAAAGCAATTGCATCTTTTATTGTATCCAAACCACAAATCCATTTAATCAATCTTTCTGTCCCTAAACCATAACCTCCGTGAGGAATTGCTCCATAAGAATGTATCTCAAAATAATATGAATAATCTTCTAATTTCTCACCTTTTGCTTTTAGTGATTTTTTTAACTCTTCAATATTTGTATCTCTCTCACTTCCCCCAATAAGTTCTCCATTTGCTTCAGGAGCAAGCAAATCAAAGCACCTTGCTGTTTTTGGATTTTTAGGCTCTCTTGGTTTATAAAAAGCCATTGCTTCCTTAGGATAATGATGTACAAATACAGGAGTGTCATAAAGCTCCATTAATTTCTCTTCTTCAATTGTCCTCAAATCTTTACCCCAAGCAACATGTATTTTCTTTTTTTCTTTTAATAATTTCAAAGTTTGGTCATAAGTCAGCCTAGGAAATTTTTTCTTAAGGCTAGGTTCGAGCATTTTAACGTCTCTTCCAAGAATCTCCAACTCTTTTTTATTCTTCTCTAAAACCCTTTTAATAACATGCTTTATCATTTCTTCAGCATAATCCATCAGCTCATTCAAATTTGCCCAAGCAACTTCCATTTCAGTATGCCAATATTCTGTTAAATGCCTAGAAGTTTTACTTTCTTCTGCTCTGAATGAAGGTGCAATGCAATAAATCTTCTCTAAACTATACATTGCTGCTTCTGCATATAATTGCCAGGTTTGGGCCAAATACATTTTTTTCCCAAAATAATCCAATTCAAACATAGTCGGCCCTTCCTCAGCACCTCCAGGAATTATAATTGGAGACTGGAACTCATAAAATCCTTTGTTTCGAAAATATTCATGAAGCGCGCCAGTAACAGTACTTCTTATTTTCATAATTGCAACCATTTTCCTGCTTCTCAGCCACAAATGTCTTCTGTCTCCAAGCAATTTTTCATTTAAATCTTTTTGAATTGGAAATTCATCAGACAAACCTATAATATGTATCTTGTCAACAGAAATTTCATAATCTGTTATAGCACGCTTGTCTTTCTTAATTGTCCCTTCAATCTCCACAGAAGCCTCTATTTGTAGTTTGTCAATATGTTCCCACTGCCTTCTGAATTTTTCTTTTCTCAGAACACACTGAATAATATTAGTAGAATCTCTTAAAATCAAAAACTTAAATTCATTGCTTCCTCGTTCTCTATAAATCCATCCCCGAACTGCAACTTTTCCCTTGCCTTTATTTATTGCCTCTTGTATTGATATAAATTTCATTTCCCAAACTTCAAATGAACCTCTTTTAATTGTTTGTCTGAAACTTCTGAAGGAGCACCAAGCATTAAGTCCTTAGCTTCTTTATTTTTTGGAAAAGCAATTATTTCTCTTATTGAATCTTCTCCAGCCATAATTTGAACTACCCTATCAAACCCAAATGCAATTCCACCATGAGGCGGAGCACCATATTTCAGTGCATTTAACAAAAATCCGAATTTCTTTTTTGCTTCTGCTTTTGAAATTTTCAAAATATCAAAAACTTTTTCCTGAATTTCAGAATCATGAATCCTGATACTTCCTCCCCCAATTTCAGAACCATTTAAAACACAATCATATGCGACAGCCTTGGATTTCTCATTAAAATCTAATTTATTCTTCCCTGTTTGAGGCATTGTAAAAGGATGGTGTGTTGATTTATATCTCTTTTCTTCTTTGCTGTATTCAAACAAAGGAAAATCAACAACCCAACAAAAAGCAAATTCTTTAGGATTAGTTTTATCTTTTCTCAAATCAGGAGCATCACTGTTATATTTCTCAATTGCTTCTTCATAAGTTATTCTCTTAAAAGGAATTTTTACATCAACATTCAGAACTTTCTTAAAAGTATATTTTAACATTCTTTCCATTGTATCTATCAAATCATCCTGTTCAATAAAACTCATTTCAACATCAATCTGTGTAAATTCTGGCTGCCTATCACTTCGCAAATCCTCGTCTCTAAAACACCTCGCCATCTGAATGTATTTATCAAATCCTGCAATCTGAGATAATTGTTTGAATAACTGCGGTGATTGCGGAAGAGCAAAAAATTTATTCGGATGAACTCTTGAAGGAACAATATAATCCCTAGCACCTTCTGGAGTTGATTTTGCCAAAATAGGTGTTTCAATCTCAACAAACCCTTCATTATAAAAAAAATCACGGACAGCTTTTAATGCCTCACTTCTCAAAATAATATTCTTCTGCATTTTATCAGTCCTCAAATCTAAAAATCTATATTTTAATCTCATATCTTCTAAAGAATCTACTTTCATATCAAAAGGAAGACTAGGACATGAATTAAAAATCTCTATTTTGCTGACTTCAACTTCAATGTTTCCAGAAGCCATTTTAGGATTTTCTAAACCTTTTGGTCTTTTTTTGACTTTTCCTTCAACTTTAATACAAGATTCAAGAGTAACATTCTTTAAATTTTTAGAAAACTTAGATTTATCAGAAATAACTGTCTGAACTTTTCCATATCTGTCTCTCAAAAGAATAAAAGTCATCTGTTTAAAATGCCTGATAGAATCAACCCATCCACAAAGTTTTACTTTTTTTCCAACTAACTTCTCATTCACTTCTCCAAGATTATGGCTTCTTAACATGTTTTAAGTAATAATTATTAATATTTAAATCTTCTTTCATATGTTTTGTGGTCCATCCAATCCAAAATTACTAATAAAACAGAGACTTTATTATTTTTAACAGTATAAATTAATCTCCAAGCCCCAGGAAGATTATATCCAAAAAAAAGAATTTATTAATCTTATTATTTCAAATTCTTCTTAATTATTTCCATTGCTTCTCTTCCGCTGATTTTTCCACCAAATTCTTTCATAACCAACCCCATATATGCTTTGTCTGACAAACCTGGCTTATCGTTGATTATCTTAATTATTTTTTCTTCAATTACAGAAATATCTTCTATAGGTAATTCAAATTTCTCTCCCTTGATTATTTTTTCTATAAAAGATTTAATATGTCCTTCAGAAATTTCTCCTTTCTTAACTCTGATTAAAATCTCTTCAAAATAAGCATCCAGAATTTCCTCAACTTCTTCCAGACTTTTTTTATTTCTTTTTGCAATCTCCCTTGGATACATCAAAAGAACTTTAGCAACTAATACAGGTTTATTAATAATTTTCAAAAGAGCCTTAAATTCTTCGAATTTATTCTGTTTGAATAATAATTTAATCATATCTTTATTTAATCCCATTTTCTCCAAATCCTTTCTGATTTCTTTTCTTAATTTAGGTAAATCTTTTTTAGCCTCATTAACTAAATTTCGAGAAATTTTCAAAATAGGTAAATCTGTTTCAGGATACATTCTTGCTGCTCCTGGCATTGGGCGTAAATATTCAGTGGTTCCATCAGCCAAAGCATTCCTAACACTCTCTTCAACTTTTTTTCCTTTTTTAATCAGGTTCAGTTGTCTTTCAATTTCAGAATCAATTGTCTTAATCATCATAGCAGGCTCCTGGAAACCCTTAATCTCTGTTCTTGCTCCTTTACTGATTGAAACATTAACATCCTGTCTAATAGTTCCAATCCCTCTTTTAACCTTACAACTTCTCAAAATCTCTCCAATATGCAGAGCAACTTCTTTTGCTTGTTCAGGAGTTTTTATATCTGGTGCAGTTGCTATCTCAATTAAAGGAATCCCTAATCTATCTAATCTAAATATGGCTTGCTTATCTTCTTTCCTAACAATTCTCGCAGAATCTTCTTCTCGTTCGACTGATTGCATCGAGGCGGACGAGCTAAAAATCTTTGATTTTTTGGAGTTAATTTTCCTTGCAGAATCTTCTTCAAGGCAGATGCTTTCAATTCCAACTCTTCCTGAATCTGTTTCAACATATCCATCTCTTGCAATTAAAACAGTTCTTTGAAATCCAGAGGTGTTAGAACCATCAATTACAGTTTTTCTCATAATCTGAGTTAAAGGAAAAATTTTTGCATGAAGCAAAAGAGAAATCTGCAAAGCAATTTTCAAAGCTTCTTTATTTATTTCATGAGGGGGTTCTTCATCTAACTCAACCAGACAGGTTGTGTCATATCCCTGATAAACAAATTCTTTTTCCTGTTCTGCTTCATGTTTCGCAGCAATATCAATTTCTCCGCTTTCACCTGCAACAGCATGAAGTTTCCTTTTAATAACAAAATCCGGTTCCCCGCTCCTCAATAAACTCGGACAATTACAGAATAATTTAGAAGTATCTAATTGCTGATGAATCTCCAAACCACATTTCAAACCAACATCTTTATAATTTATTTCTGGCATATAAAGAAAAAAGAAAAAGAGTTTATTAAATTAATCTCTCAAATACTTTTCCAAGCTTTCTTGCATTTTCATAACATTTACTGGGCTAATTTGTTCAGGATCTACTCCTACCTGTGTTGCCACATTATATAATAAACTTAAATATTCTTGAGGATAACTAACAAATTCTATTTCAGGTAAATAAGTTTGTCTTCCTTGAGCATTCAATTCTCCTTTCTTTAATCTTATTGGATTTAAAAGATAATTATCTGCAGTAATAATCTTCTCAGTTTCTAATACTTTTGCTTTTTTTCTATTAACTAATTTAATAAATCCTCTATTTCTCTTATTATTCTTTGGTCTTTCTCCGATTCCTAAAATCTCGTAATTTATTTTCCTCTCTAAAGAAATTCCCTTTTCCTTACCAATATCATAAAGCACTTTATAGAATTCATTATATCCCTTTGTAGCAGAAGAACCAGAAATAACCTCATCTATACAAACTATTGACATTTTTTTGCCTTGGTAATTTTTCTCTACAAAATTAGAATACCACTTACTAATTATTTCTTCCCTTTTAAGAAATCTACTTGAATTAGGAGGATATTCTAAATTTTCCAAAGGAAAATGCCTATCGATTATTGAAAGTATATCTACTAAAGGTACTGAGCCTAAAATAGGTGCAAAAATATAATCAGGCTTCTTACTACGTAAAATATCTGAAGCTTTCTTCATAACCCCTATAAATGATTCAAATTCTTTCGAAGTATATTGTTGTTCCATAATCTAACAATCTCTTTCCCACTTATAAATCTTTCTATGTGTAACTCCTAGAGAGTCACAACTGTTATATAGTAAAAGTAATAACATTTATAACTTTAATTTTCTAATTAAAAATATGAAGGAAAAAAAAGGGGAGAAAAGTTTTGATATTCATTCGTTCCCTAGAACACCTAGAACCTTTGGACAAAGAGCAGCAGACGGGCTGACAAAATGGGCTGGTAGTTGGGCTTTTATAATAATACTATTTATATTCATAGGGTCTTGGATTTTTTTAAATATAAAAGCCTATATGGGACAATGGGACCCTTGGCCATTTATTATCTTAAATCTTTGTTTATCATGTCTAGCAGCAATTCAGGCTCCGATAATTCTTATGAGCCAAAACAGACAAGCTCAGAGAGATAGAATCAAAGCAGAACATGATTATCATATAAACAAAAAAGCAGAAAAAGAGATTAGAGAAATCAAGCGATTATTAATGAGAAGAAAGAAATAATCAAACAATTCTCACAACATTTCCATCTTTATCAAGTTCAATAAAATGATTAACTTCTCCACTTCTATAATCCCCACACTGGTTTTCAGGCAAATTATCTTCTGAACTTCGCGGAACATGAACAATATCAACAACATATTTAACTTCATTTCCAACAGTTCCAAGACACTGACTTGAAAATTGCATGCCTTCTGCTTTTTTCTGTTCATACAAAGCTAGAGCTTGTACAGTAATTTCTTCCTTTCCTCCTCCTTTTCTAAAAATAAGAAATCCTACAATAATTAAAATTAAAATAATAATTAAAATCCAAGGTAATTTTTTCATTCTATTTCTCCAACCTATCATTAATTTCTCCAGCAATATTCTCCAGCATCTTTTCTTTTACATTCCATCCTTTATGTCCTAAAACCCATCCAAGTTTCACCAAGGCTGTCTCTGCAAGCATATCTTCCAGATAAATAACTCCTGTTTCTAAAATCTCCCTGCCATTAGAATAAACTAAGGGGTCAGCTCTTCCATAAATACACTGGCTAACACCACAAATTATCAGTCCTTTATTCTGAACTTCTTTTAATTTCTTTGTCCATCCCAGTCTCGCTCTTTTAGTGGCAACATGTCCCAGCCCACTCATCTCCAGAACAATTCCTTTATATTTTTTCTTAACATAAAAATCCAAGATATCCGGATTTTGTCCAGGATAAAATTTAACTAAAGCAACTTTATCTTCAAATTTCAAATCTGTCTTAACTTTATTCTTATTCCTAATGTTATAATCTGAAATTCTTTCAATAGTTTCCTGAGATATTTTTGCGAATGGTTTTGCATTTATAACTTTAAAAGCATCTCTTTTTGAAGTGTGCAGTTTTCTGACTTTTGTTCCAGGCATAGCATAACAAAAATCATCATTTGAAGAGGCATGCCCCACTATCATAACTTCTGCGATATCTGAAATAGCAGCCAAAGCAGCACACTGAAGATTTAAGTTAGCATCTGAAGAGGCTCTGTCTACACTTCTCTGAGAATATGTTAAAACAACTGGTTTGTTTACTTTTCCAAGAAAAAATGAAAGTGCAGCAGAAGTATAATGTAGAAAATCTGTTCCGTGTGTTATTATAATTCCCTTAATATTCTGATTATTCAAAAGTTTCTCAGCAATTCTTGCAATCTTCTGCCAGTCTTTAAAATCCATGTCTTCGGAAGCTTTCATAAAAGGAACTTCAACTTTTAAAACATTGACTTTTTCAAATAAACCAGGATAAAATTTGAAAAGAGATTCAGGTTCTGTCAGCCAGTCAACTCCACCCTTAGTTGGATTCAGACGTGCAGCAATTGTGCCACCTGTAATAATCATTGCAATATTTGGCTTTTTGCTGTCTTTCTCAAGTTTTAATTCTTCTTTTTTTTCCCTAACCTTTTCCAAAACTCTAATCTCCACAATATTTTTTTTATTAAATCCAATATTATAACCAGAATCTAACTTTAACAAAACTACCCCTTTCTCAGATTTAGGAACTTCTAAAAGAATTCCTTCATAAATTGTCTTCATTAGGTGAATTTCAACATAATCTCCTGGCCTTGCAGTGTTCATTTTCAGTACCTCGCGAAGCCTATGCGTAATGGCTTTTCATAATAAATTAAAGAAGACGGGAATTAAAAAGATGTTGGTTATCTCAAAGCCAACCAAATCTCTCTCACAACACCTAATATAAATATCAAAATCAAAAATCCTATTATAAACCAATTAACAGGAACAGAGTATTCTGGTTTTCGGTTTCCTTTTTCTTTTGCAGTCTTAATCATTAATAAAACCAATACAGCAAGCAATCCTCCTGAAACAACACCTCCGATTGACAATATTTTTGTGAATGAAAAAAATTCAAAAAATCCTATACCCAAAAAAATCAGAATAGGAATTATGGCAGTATAAAACCAGGCTTTTATTTTTCTGAGTCTGCTATCAAACATAAAAGTCTCTTCAAGAGCATTTCCTAAAGAAAGCCAGGAAGTAAACATTGTAAATATACCTAAAAAAACAAAAACGCTTCCCAGAGCAAAGGTGGCTATTTCTGGAGTCTCTATTCCTTTAAATCCCACTATAATGAGTGCAAATAGAATATAAAATATAATACAAGCTAAAGTCCCAAAAACTAAAACTTTTTTCATTAATTTTTCATTATTATACATTATAATTTCTATTTCTGGAATTGCATGGAAAGACATAAGAGCAAACAGAATAACTCCAAAAGGAAGAAAAATATTTCCAATATTAAAATAAATTAAATTAACAGGATTAATTTTGCTAAAAAATAAAATAAATATCAGCAGAAGCAACGCAAGAATAATAGATACACCTATTCTTTCAAATCTTTTTAAAGACTTCATCCCTTTCCACAGCAAAGCAGACATCCCAATCCCAAATAAAACTCCGAATAAGGGGGTATATGTTACATTTTCAAAAATCAAAAAACTGATGCTCTCACCAATACCTAACATATATGCAACTATTGCAGAATAAATTCCAAATAGAGTCGCAAATTTCATCAGGCGTTTTCCATTTTTTCCAAGATATCTCTGTGCATAACCAGGAAGCTGATGATTTCCTTTTGTTCTTAAAGAAATCTCCCCAAGATAAAGATTAACAAGAAGGATTATTGCTCCAATCAAGATAATATATGCCAAAGCTACAAGAAAACCAGCTTGAGCTGCAACATAAGGAATTCCCAAAACTCCTGCTCCTATACATGTCCCAATTAATACTGAAACAGATATCCAAAAACTTTTTCCTTTTTTCATTTTCCTCTTTTTTATTTTCATATTTTCCCTACTTTGTGGGACAGGGAGGATAGCAATTATAGGCTCGGAGGGAATCGAACCCTCATCTACAGGGTTTTTCAGCAATTAACACATCTACCAATTAAGGAAAGATGTGCTATAGGAAAACCATTAGGTATCCTTCACGCTCCGAAACCTGTCATCCTATCCGTTGAACGACGAGCCTATAAAAATACTATGAAAAAAAGGTTTTTATATCTTATTTATTTTATAAAAACATGTCATTAAAAAAACATCATAAATGGATAATAGGAAGTTTTAGTTCTATAGTAATTGTTTTTATGATAGTTGTAGGAATTCTTTTGAATGGCATTATTGTAAAACAAAGTGTTGATTATGCAAATCTGAATAATAAACTCAATGAACTTCAGACAAATATTCAAAGCCAGATAAATCTTTTATCTGAAGATATTATAACTACACAAACGAGTCTTGAAGAAAATCAGCAGCAATTGAGACTGCTAAAAGCATCTACAAGCGAGGATTTTTCAGGAATCTATTCTGATTCTGTAGATTCTGTAGTTATCGTCTCGACAGATGTAGGACAAGGAACAGGATTTATAATTGACAAGGAAGGATATATTGTTACAAATTACCATGTGATAGAAGATGCAACAAAAGCAGGAATTTATACTTCTGATGGAGAAGGTCCTTACCAAATTACATTGATAGGAAAAAATATTTTAATGGATGTGGCTTTACTAAAAATTGAAGGAAGTTTTGATGAATTGGAACTTGGGAATTCTAATGATGTAAAAACTGGTGAACCTATTATGGCTATTGGAAACCCATATGGGCTGGTATTTTCACAGACAACTGGCTCAGTCTCTCAAGTGCATAGAGAAGGACCTAACGGAATTCATGCTTACATTCAAATAAATGCCCAAATAAATCCTGGAAATTCAGGAGGCCCTTTAATAAACAAGCAAGGAGAAGTTGTAGGAATTATAAATTTCAAAATAGGCGGAGAAGCGGAAGGGCTCGGATTTGCGCTTGAATCAAACTACATAAAAAAATGTATAAATCAGATATCCCAAAAAGAAATGAATATTACATTGATAAGTTAATTTTAAATAGATATTTCTGCTTAAATTCCCATGACTAAAAAATCAAAAGAAGGGTTAACTGTAAAAAAAGAGGAAAATTTCAGCAAATGGTTTAACCAGATTCTTGATAAAGCAGAACTCATAGATCTCAGATTAAATATG
Organism: Candidatus Pacearchaeota archaeon; assembly: GCA_017608985.1. Lineage (GTDB taxonomy): Archaea > Nanobdellota > Nanobdellia > Pacearchaeales > GW2011-AR1 > JAFCEV01. The sequence goes on along the minus strand of JAFCEV010000006.1, from coordinate 3,168 downwards.
AAAGGTTTTATGGTTTTTCGTCCATGGGCAGCAATGATTCTTGAAAATATGTTTAAATTATATGAATCAGAACTTCAAAAAAAAGGGCATAAACCGACTTTCATGCCCTCAGTAATTCCAGAAGAAAATCTGAAAAAAGAATCCTCTCATATTAAAGGTTTTACTCCTGAAGTATTCTGGCTGAAAGAAATAGGGAAAGAAAAGTTAGCTTTAAGACCAACCAGTGAAACTCTCTATACCCCTATGTTTAAATTATGGGTAAGAAGTCACAGAGACCTACCTATGAAACTTTACCAGAGAGGTTCTGTCTTCCGCTTTGACACAAAAGCCACCCGCCCCCTAATTCGAACAAGAGAGATTATTTGGATAGAAGGGCATGATGCATTTGCAACAAAAAAAGAAGCAGAAGCCCAAGTTCAGGAAGACATTGATACAACAGAAAAAATAATGCACCAAAAATTCGGAATTCCTTTTCTTGCTATGAAAAGACCTCAATGGGACAAATTTCCAGGAGCAGAATATACAGTTGGTTCAGATGCATTTATGCCTGACGGCAGATTGATACAGCAACCTTCCACTCATTTAATGGGGCAAAAATTTTCAAAAGTTTTTGATGCAAGATTCAAAAATGAAAAAGGAGAGGGGGAATATCTCTGGACAACAGCCTATGGCCCTGCCATGTCGAGAATTTTAGCTTCGATAATTTCAACACATGGGGACTCTAAAGGACTGATAATGCCCTTCTGCATTTCTCCTGTCCAAGTAATAATAATTCCTGTATTCAACAAAAAAAACAAAGATAAAATATTAAAAGAAACCGAAAAAGTGAAAAAGAAAATAGATTCATTCAAATTAAAAACAGAAATTGATACAGGTGAAAAAAGACCAGGTGAAAAATATAATTATTGGGAACTCAAAGGAATTCCTTTTAGAATAGAAATAGGAGAAAGAGAGATTAAAAATAAAAAAGTGACATTATTTACAAGAGACATAGGAAAAAAAGAATCTCTATCTATAAAAAATCTATCAAAGATAAAAGAATTAGGGAAAAAATTAGATGCAAGATTGAAAGAGAAAGCAGAAAAATTTATGAAAGGAAAAATAGTTAATTGCAGAACAAAGCAAGAAATTAAAACAGCTATTAAAAATAAAAAAATAGCAAAAGTGAATTTCTGTTCAATAGATAAAAAAGGTGAAAAATGCGCAGAGATAATAGAAAAAGAGATAGGTGCGGAAATCAGAGGAATTCTGGCAAACAAAAAAGAAAAAGCAACAGGAAATTGTGTTATTTGTAATAAACCTGCAAAAGAAGTTGTTTATATAGGAAAATCATATTAAATACTAATTATTAAAAGCCTTATCTTTTTTCTAATTTAGTCATTCACAATCCACACAAGAATTCAGTTCATCTTCAAGTCTTAAAGTGACTTCCATCAATAGGCTTAATTCCTGCTCTACATATTGTTTTTCTGCCACATCACTCTTGTTAGCCATTTTGCTAAACCCAATCAATTATTCAAGAACTCTTTCAGATCTGATTTAGAAGCCATCCCAATTCAATTCAGACCCAAAAGAGTTGATGAATCAAATTGAGATATTTTTAATTAGAGTGTAAACTATAAAATCTATACAAGCATTTCTAAATAGCCAACACTCTTTTCCCATATTTTTTATAAGAAATGTCTATTTTTAAAGATTTCTATATTAGTTTTTTAAATTCCCTCTCAAACTTTCCAACATCTTGTGCTCTCATCTGAATTCCGACAGCATCTTCATGCCCTCCACCGGTTGTTCCTTTTATATTTTCTATTACCCCCATAGCTCTGCTTCGGATGTTTTTCCCTCTTATAGAAAGATTGGCTCTGGCTCCTGTAATCTTGACTACTATAATAATCTTTTCAGGATAAAGATATTTTAACCGATTCGCAAGATCTGCACTCATACTAATATCTCCTCCATATTTAAAAAATAATAAATTCCCTGATTTCTCAGCTTCTTTCCTAGCTTTCTCAATTAGTTCATTATATTTTTTATATAATTCATTTGCTCTCCTATGGATAATGAGAGTCTTAGAATTCTCCTCCAAAATATTATAAGGAGATTTTACTTTTATTAAAAACTTCAACATATTTATTACATTTGTTGTTCTGTCCATCAAAGCAAAACTGAGCATTCTTGCAATTTTTCCAATGCCAGAATTATAATATATCTCAAAAGGTTCTTCAGAATCTATTGTCAAATCCATATGCTTTTTTCTGAATTCAGAATAAAAATCCGGCAAAAATTTATCAGCAATACATCCTATTAAAGCAATCCATCTATCTTCCCTTTTATTTATAATCTGATAACAAAGAGCTGTAACAGGCTCATCTTTTTTGGATTTATTGAATAAAGGATTATAATAATTCACAAAATTTGGAATTTTGTTTTTATCTATCTTATGATGGTCAATCCAAACCACAGGAAGATTTATTTTTCTAGTTTCCTCAAAAAAATCATCAGAAACTTCTGGCTGATCCAGAATAAAAATGTAATCTGGTTGTAATTCCCGGACTTTTCTAAAATAATCTTTAGTTAATTCGGGGGTGGTCTTAACTGGAAACCCTTTTCCTCTTCCAAGATGCCTTTGTAACAAAAGAAAAGAACATAAACCATCTAAATCATTATCAAAAAAAAACAAAGGATTCTGAGCTTTTTCCAGATGTTTTTTAATTTCATTAATTTGTTTTTTTGTAAGCATGCTAAAAAAGAATTAAACTAATTATATAAGGTTTTTGAAATAAGATTTATTAGGAAAATTAGAAGTATATTTTGCCGTACAATTCATTGAAACTTCTTCTATAATAATTCATTGTGATAAAGAATATTTTCAGTTGTAAAGATTTTGCTTCCAAAAAAGCAGAAAAATTTGCCAGAGAATTTTTTTAATGCAAAGAATTCCAATTTTAAAAGTTTCATAAGAAAGTAAAAACAAAATATATATTTTATAATGCAAATCTTTTTAAAGAAAAAAGGATGTTTAAGAATACAATGAATAAGGTACTTGAGATATTCTTGGGACTTGTTCTTTTAATAGGAGCAATTCTAGTCGGATGGGTATCTTCTGCATATCAGTGGACTTTATTCGGAAAAAATCTCGACTTTTTCCACGCAGCGTGGATTTTGCTC
>JAFCEV010000033.1 GCA_017608985.1 Candidatus Pacearchaeota archaeon | reverse complement strand
TCCCTCTTGTTTACAAGATTTATCACTTTGTTCTCTTCGTTATATCCGACTATTCCTCTTGACAAGCAATAATGCTCAAATGCAAGTCCGACTCCGTGAGAGGGAGAATTAATTCTATAGGGGCCTATCCCTTCAATTCTATCACCTGTTACAGATTTCCATTCTTTTATCATTCCTGCCCAATCTGGGTCCTCAGATTTTAATCTACCTGTTCTGTCAAGTCCTGACTGAGCAAATTCTGTGGATTCTTCTTTTCCTAAAGGCTTAGTATTTTGGAATATTTTTGAAGGAAGAATATAAACTTGCTTTGTCTCCTTGTGTTCCCAAAATTCTCCAACAATTGATACATGAAAAGTATCTTCTCCTTTTTTAATTTTATAGTATTTTGCATCATGCCCTTCTTTTATTGCTTTTGAACCTAATTCTACATCAACTAATTCAACCATTTCCACTTTTTTTTCTATTCCGCTGGTTAAAATTTGTTTTTGTCTGCTTTTATCTCTGTAAAGAGTAACTCCTTTACAACCTAATTCATAAGCGAGTTTGTAAGCCTTTTTTACATCTTCTTTGGTTGCTTCAAAAGGCATATTTATTGTTTTTGAAACAGCATTGTCCACGTATTCCTGAAACGCTGCCTGCATTTTTATATGGGCTTCAACAGAAATATTTTTTGAAGTTCTATAAATTTTTATTATTTCTTCTGGAATTCCTTCTATCTCATTTAATTTTTTTGGATTTTCTGAATTTTCCAGTTCTCCAATAATTCTTTCTAATTCTGAATCTTTTACCCTGTATTTTTTTAAATCTTCTTTAATTGTGGGGCTTACTCTCAAGCTTCTATTTCCGTCTGCGTCTGTATGAGTATAAACTATATCAAAAATAGGTTCTATTCCATAAGAAGTATATCTTGCTATCTGGCTTATAGAGCCTGTTGGGGCTATTGTGGTTCTTGTAGCATTTCTCATAGGCTTTTTTCCATAATAGATGCTGTCTTTAAATGCAGGAAAAACTCCTCTTTCTTTTGCAAGTTCCATTGATTTTTCTTCTGCAGTTTCATTTATAAATTTCATAGTATCTCTGGCTAATTCAAGTGCTTCTTCAGAATCATATTTAATACCCATTTCAATTAAGGCATCCCCCCATCCCATAACTCCTAATCCAATCTTTCTTGTTTTATGAACCATTTCAATAATTTTTTCTAAAGGGAATTTGCTCATATCAATTGTGTTATCTAAAAAATGCACAGCTTCTCTAACAGTATATCTTAAACGTTCTTTATCAAAAGCACCATTTCTGACAAAATTAACTAAATTTATGCTTCCTAGATTACAAGCTTCATATGGTAGTAATGGTTGTTCTCCACAAGGGTTTGTAGCAGTCATTTTTCCCAATCCAGGGAGAGTATTATATTTATTTATTGTATCTATAAAAATAACTCCTGGTTCCCCCAATCTCCAGGCAGAATTAATAATGTAATCAAAAACTTCTGCTGCTTTTAATTGCAATTCTTCTTTCTCATTAAATCTTGCAGATAATCCTGCTATATTTTCTATAGGATTTCCTCTTTCATCAAGTTTATAATTAGTATCTTCTATATTAATTTTTTTTAATTCTATAGCCTTCATCATCTTTTCAAGATCTTTCTTTACTACAGGATTTCTTTTTCCTTTTTTTGAATTATAAAGTGTATACCATCCATCTTTTTCAACATGATTCATAAAATCATCTGTAATTGAAACAGATAAATTAAAATTTTTACATCTTCCTTCTGATCTTTTTTCACTTATAAACCGGATTATGTCTGGATGGTTAACAATCATCATACCCATATTTGCTCCACGTCTTGTACCTCCCTGATTTACTGCTTCTGTAGTTGCATCATAAGCACTCAAAAATCTGACAGGTCCTGAAGACAAGCCATAAGTTGTAGAAACCAAATCATTAGCCATTCTTAATTCACTCCAATCAAAACCAGTCCCTCCTCCGCTTTTATGCACCATTCCTGCATCTTTTTGAGTTCCTAAAATACTATCCATACTATCATGAATCGGCAAAACAAAACAGGCAGCTAATTGCTGAAGCTTTGCACCAGCATTCATTATTGTCGGGGAATTTGGCATAAAATCTGCAGAAGTCATCATCTTATAAAAAGTCTCAGCAGATTTATACATTTTTTCATCATCTGCTCCATAGGCTTTATCTGCATAAGCTATGTTGGCTGCAATTCTTGCAAACATTTGTGGAATATCTTCTATAATATTTCCTTCATAATCATTTTTGAAATATCTCCGTCTCATAAGAGAAATAGATCTCTCATCAAATTTTTTTAATTCATCAGAAACATTAATTTCTAATAATCTTTTTTCTAATCTTTTAGTAACTTTTTTATCATAAGTATCATATAACTTTTGATTTCCAACACCAATTTTGTAATTTTCAACCATCTTACAACCCTTTTAACTCCTTTTTAAAATCTTGAACATCTTCAAAATCTCTGTAGACTGAAGCAAACCTGATATATGCAACTTTATCCAGCCTTTTTATTTTTTTAGATACTAAATCACCCACTATTGAACTCTTTATTTCTTTTTTCCCTTTTTTTCTTATCTGTTCTTCAATCTCATTTATCATCTTCTGAATCTTGTCTCTTGAAACAGGACGTTTTTCAAATGCTTTTTCAATTCCTGCCTCCAGTTTATTCCTGTCAAATTTCTCTCTTCTGCCGTCTTTTTTAATAACATACAAATCACCTCTTTCTATTTTTTCATATGTAGTAAACCTCTTCTTGCACTTGAGACACTCTCTCCTTCTTCTCACTCCCTGCGGAGAACTCCTTTTGTCAGTTACTTTTGATGATTTATATGAACAATATGGGCATTCCATTTTATTTTGACATAAGCCTTGAGACTATTTTAAAGGGAAGGTAGTTGTGAGTTGTAGGAAACCATTAGATGTCCTTCGCTATACAATATATTGTACCTACCTCACCTCTCTGTTACTATCAGTTGTATAAAACAAGAAGATTAAAAACTGAATAGTATTTAAATGTTTGGAACTATCCTTAGATGATGACGCGATAATTTTTTAAATTAATTCATCTTCTATTAATCAGGAGGTGGATATGGCTTATTTAGAAATAATTGCTGAACAACTTGGAATTGCTGTATGGTTACTTGCAATAATCCTGATTTGGACATTAATCTGGAAACTTTTAGCTTTGTGGAAATCAGCAAGAAAAGGACACGTTGCATGGTTTATAGTAATAGCAGTTGTTAATCTCGTGGGTATTTTGGAGATTTTATACATCTTTGTATTCTCAGAGATGAAATGCAAATCTTCTGCTAAACCAATTGTACGAAAATCAGTAAGAAAAAAGAGAAGATAATTATCTCTTAACCCCCATCAATTCACATCTTTTACATATTTTATTTCTGGAGGGTTCTCAGCATATTTTACAATTCGCTTCGCTCTCCCAAATTTTTCTGATATTATTAGGAGAGTTCCTAATCCTTCGGATAGATAGTTCAGCTTACGCCGAGAATTATTTTTTCTTTGGAACCAATATTATTTTTTTATAGATAAATTTTAGTAAAAATAGGTAAGCAAATCCTAATAATATAAATATCAAGACCAATACTAGTGTAGAAAGAATCTTCGGAATCCAAAAAAATATGCTTGTATTGGTTTCTCCCTTTGTTTCTAAGAAAATTGTGGCAATAAGTCCACCAAAAGCACCATAAGTTATATTCTTGAGATAATCATAACTATCCTTAGGATTTCTTTTAAAAATTTTCAGAACTAATGCACTCAATAATACTACTATGAAGAAAAGAGATAATAAAATGACTCCAATAAGAAAATAAACTAAAATAATTTTGTAATCCATTTTTATTTAGCTCTTTTGTCTTCTCTAAGTTTCCTCCAAATCTTTATGCCTTGACTAACTGCTCCTCCATGCCCATGATTGTCTATATAATAATGTGTTTCTTTTCCTTTATATAAAAAAGTCTTGCCTTTTGCATAACCAATACCTGTGAAGTTGGGTAAATTTTTTATACCTCTTATTGTTCTGCCTAATGGAGCACGTCCTTTATTTTTCCTCAACCACCTTTTTGTTTTTTTGTAGATGTCTTTATTTATATTTTTTTTAAGAATTTTTATAATATTTGGATGGATATTTAATTTATCTTGTTTTAAAGTATTCCCAACATATTTCCATCCAGTAATCCATTCAATTAAGCCCATAGTAATAGAATATTTTCATAATATTAAAACTTAACGGAATTTCCCATCCTCTTTTTTAGAAAAAAAAGGGCAGGCTTTTCTCTCTGATTTTTTGGTCGTCGGAAATAACCATCCTCCTCCCCCACCCTAAAATGAAATTTTAAACTCACGAGGAAACTTTTTGTTTCAGCTCGTGCCTCACTACGTTCGGAGAAACTAACAGCGATTATGTGCAATATTACTCGGGTGGGCACAAAGAAAAAATTTATTAAAGCACCCTGATTATTTAATGATTATGAAGGTTGAAACAATCAAAAAAATCATTAATTATGGCGATAGATACATTGAGGAACATCTGACCGGAATCTTTGATACTGATTTGATGCTTAAAAATTGGTGGGAAGG
>JAFCEV010000032.1 GCA_017608985.1 Candidatus Pacearchaeota archaeon | reverse complement strand
TTTTCTTGATAACAAAAGCAATCTTTTTTGTTTCTTCAAAAACCAATTATATGCTCTACTCAAACTTAAATCCCTCTTCTTAAAAACATAATAAACATAATGATCAACATCCATTAACACAGTTGAAGCTATTATTAATAAAAACCCAATTAAACTTATCTTTGGAAAAATTAAAAGTGTTTTGGTAACATCTTATTCTTCAATTCTCTTAACCATATCTGAAAATGCTGGTCTGGTTATCAAGATTCCCACTGTAACCCCGATTATTGTTGTTATTGCAAATCCTTTTAATAATCCTGCACCAGCCCATAATAGAGGGATTAGTGCAACAACAACAGTAAAATATGCCCCGAGAATTATTGAAAATGCTCTTTTTAATTTTTGTTTTAAACTCAATTCTTTCTGCTGTGTTGATTCATCAAGAATAATTATTTGCTGGTCAATTCCTGTACCAATAGTAGCAAGAATTCCTGCAATGCTGAGTAAATCAAGGTTCCATTTAATGAATGCTGCTATTCCAAGAATTATTAATATTTCAGAAATGCTTGTCAACAATAAAGCCATGGAGGACTTGAATCTTTTATATCTAAAAAAAACTATTAAAGAAACTACTACAAGTGCAGAGATTCCTGCTAAAAAAATTGACTTAACAAATTGTTTCCCAAGAGTAGGAGAAATAGTATCTAATTTAACTATTTCAAGTTTGTAAGGAAGACTTCCTGTAATAAGTATTGTCTGAAGTTTATGCATTTCTTCCTGGGCGTTTTCTAATGCATCATTCTCTGTTTCTCCTGTTCCAGAACCAGATATAGAAATTTGGGTTTCAATTCTTCCTTTAAGTCCTTCACTAATCAAAAGACTATCTAAAAAGTTATCATCAACATATAAATCTAATGTTTTAGAGAGATAATTTCCTTGTGAAGTTGAATTAACATCAAGTTTTTTTGTTATTTCTGCATGTCTTTTTGCAGCCTCTTCACTTAAATAAACAGTAAATCTGAAATTGCAGAAATATCCTTCCTCTGATTGCTGGCAGGTCTCTATTCCTGCACAGGTTGCATCATTTCTACAGACAGATGCTATGTCTCTCTCTCCCCCTATAAAAACTGTCTCATTTCCTATTTTTGCCTCAAATTTCCCCTGTTTTGAAACTAATTCCTCAAGATCTTCTGGAGTCGCTCCTGCAATTTCAATCAACATAAAATGATTTCCTTCTAAGTCTGAAACAGGCAAAACATTCAAATCTGTAAGCCCAAACTCATTGAGCCTATTTCTTGTTATATCAACAAGATCATTTATTTCCTGAGAATTTAATTTTTTATTCTCTGCTTTTATAAGGGCTCTTGAACCTCCTGCCAAATCCAGTCCTGTCTTAATATTTGATTTTGAAAGTTCTGAAACAATTATCTCTGGTGGGTTATCAGAATAAAGAATTACTTCTTGAGCATCTGTTTTTATTACTGTTTTCACACTTTGATTGGAATCAAATTTTCCATTAAGAGCATTGGTAAAATCTTCTAAATTGTTTATCTTTTTTCCATCAACTTCGATAATAATCTGTCCTTGTCTTAATCCATATTCAAAAGCTGTTGAGTTTGAATCAACACTAGAAATTAAAACTCCTCCTTGAAGGAAATGAGGGGTTATAAAAATTGAAAGCAGTGATAAAACTATAGCAATTATCAAAACCCATATCCGGAAAGTTAATTTAAATTTCATTTTTTCTTTGAACATACCATTTAATTATTGAAACATTAGTTATCCATGTATTGAAAAGGTCAAAACTTAAACCAATAATAAGAACTGTGAATATTTGAGTCAATACCAGAGAGAAAGATTTTACAACAATCAAAGCAGAAATTATTGCTAACAGAGAAGTAAGAGTCATAGTAATTCCTGTCTTAAATGCTCCAAAAATTCTTTGATTCAAAGAATCTTCTGTCCTCTTTAAAATCCGTGTTGTCAATAAGATGTCTGTATCCACAGAATAACCAATCAACATTAACAAAGCAACAATTCCTGCAGTAGACATTTTTATTCCGAGAATATTTATTAAAACAAGGGTCATTAAGATATCTGCAAAAGCAGATATAATTACTGCTGCTGAAGGAACTATAGTTCTAAAAATTATAAAGACAACAATTGCCATAAAAATGAAGGCTATTAGAATTGCGATTAAAAGTTGCCTATAGAAACTTCCACTTAGAGTAGAACCAGTGAATTCAAAACTGCTGTTTTCATCAGTAAGTTCATAACCAAGATAGTCCTCAAGAATTGCTCTTGCTTCATTTCCATCTGTTTTTGTTTCAACAATCACTGCTTTTTGCTCGTGGGTTATTAAATCATAAATTTCTCTGGCATTAATCTCTTCAAGTTTTCCTGAAAGAGCCTGCTCTAAATCCTCTATATTAATTTTTTCATAAAGGGTTACTGTCGTTCCTCCTGTCAGAGAAATGTCTTTGTAAATAAAATCTCCATGCTGCTGATAAAAAACAGCCATATAAATAAAAGAAAACAAAAGAATAGCCACAGGAATTAATAACAACCATTTATAATACTTGTCATGCCAGTTTTTCTTTGTTTGTTCGTTTTCTTGTTCTTCCATTTTTAAAATGCGCGGATCGGGATTCGAACCCGAGTCATCTGCTTGGAAGGCAGAGATTCTACCACTGAACTATCCACGCATATAATACATATTGAAAGATGGTTTTAAAGGTTTTACGCCCAGAGCAGGATTTGAACCTGCGACTTCCATCTTAGGAGGATGGCACTCTATCCACTGAGTTATCCGGGCATGTGGGAAGAAGGATTCGAACCCTCGCAGGCACTAAGCCACTGGAGCCTTAATCCAGCCCGTTTGTCCACTCCGGCATTCCCACATAAATTTAGAACAAATTCTTCATATAAAAAGGTTTATAAATTCAGATTAACCTTAAATTTTGGAGACAGCCATAATAGGTTGGAAACACCTGTTCCCATTCCGAACACAGAAGTTAAGCTTCCTATGTTGGTGGTAGTAGTGGCAGACAAGCTGCAAAACCATCAAGCTGTCTTTCACTTTTTTATATATTCTTACAATATAAATGTTTTTAAAGAAAAATAAATAAAGGATTACATGAACAAAAAAGCTTTAATTACAGGAGTTACTGGACAAGATGGAAGTTATCTTGCAGAATTATTGTTAAAGAAAGGGTATGAAGTTCATGGGATAAAAAGAAGAAGTAGTTCATTTAATACTGAAAGAGTGGACCATATATATAAAGACCCTCACGAAGAAAATGTCAAATTTTTTATGCATTATGGAGATTTAACAGATTCTACAAATCTAATAAGATTAGTGCAAAATATAATGCCTGATGAAATATATAATCTTGGAGCACAAAGCCATGTTCAAGTTTCCTTTGAAACTCCTGAATATACTGCAAATTCAGATGCATTAGGAACTTTAAGATTGCTGGAGGCAATAAAGATATTAGATTTAAAAAATAAAACAAAATTTTATCAGGCTTCAACAAGTGAACTTTACGGGAAAGTACAAGAGATTCCCCAAACAGAAAAAACCCCTTTTTATCCTCGTTCTCCTTATGGTGTTGCAAAACTCTATGCTTATTGGACAACTGTGAACTATAGAGAAGCACATGGGTTGTTTGCATGTAACGGGATTTTATTCAATCACGAATCAGAAAGAAGAGGAGAAACTTTTGTGACAAAGAAAATTACACGAGGACTGGCAAGAATAAAATTAGGTATAGACAAAGAAATTTATTTAGGAAATCTCGATAGCAAAAGAGATTGGGGGCATGCAGAGGATTATGTTAGAGGTATGTGGATGATGTTACAACAAAATAAAGCAGAAGATTATGTATTTGCAACAGGAAAAAATTATAGTGTTAGAAGATTTGTTGAAATTGTTGGGGATAAACTTGGGTTTGATATTCAATGGAAGGGTAAAGGATTAAATGAAAAAGGAATTGACAAAAATACTGGAAAAACAATTATAAGAATTGATCCAAAATATTTCAGACCAACAGAGGTAGATTCACTTTTAGGAGATGCAAGCAAAGCGAGAGAGAAATTAGGATGGGAACCAAAAATAACATTGGATGAATTAGTAGAAAGGATGGTAAAGCATGATCTAAAAGAAGCAGAAAAAGAAAGATTTATTAAAAATTCTTAAAGTACCAATCAATTGTATTTTTTAGACCTTCCTCAAAAGATGTCTTTGCTTTAAATCCGAATTCTGATTCAGCCTTAGAAACATCTAAACATCTCCTAGGTTGGCCATCTGGTTTTGAAGTATCCCAATATATTTCTCCCTTAAAACCAATTAAATTAGATATTTTGTTGACAAGTTCTTTAATAGTTATTTCTCTTCCAGAACCTAGATTAACAGGCTCGGATTTATTATAATATTTTGTAGC
>JAFCEV010000005.1 GCA_017608985.1 Candidatus Pacearchaeota archaeon | reverse complement strand
GTTTTCTTTAGGAAAGATTTTTTCTTTCTCACCTGTTTTAATTCCTGCATCTGCAAGTCCTTTTATGAAAGCGCAAACATTTGTTTTATGAAGAACTCTCAGCATTCCAAAATCAGTAATTGGTTTTTCCAATTTTCTTTTTAAAATTTCTTTTCCAATTAAAAGTCCAAGCAGATATGTTGCTGGCATTGATTTCAGACTTCCTTTTGCATTTTCAGGCCAGCCGTATTTTTTCAGATGTTTTGTACTAAGTCCAAATTCAATTTTATCTTTTGCTTCTTTGCTTATAACATACTGTGCTATGCAGTATCTGTTGGTTCTTCTGAAAACTATTCTTGGAAGTTCACTCTTTAGCAATTTTATTCTTTTAGAATAATCTGTTTTTGCTTTTCTTCTTCGTTTAAGTACTTTCATTTTTCTAGTCCTCCTATATATTCTTTCAAATGCGCCCTGCTTTTGAATTCCCTATTTCTTATTTTCTTTCTAATATCTTTAACATTTTCTTTTGATAATTTCCTCTGTTTTTTCATTTCAGAAACAAGATTTCTTAATTTTCGGGTGAGAAGAACGTATCTCCTTTTTCTTTTTTCTACCTTCTTTTTTATCTTTCCAACATTTCTCCTTCTCTTCTTTTTTCCTTTTTTCCTTTTCCCCTTGATATTTTTGATGATTATCATTCCATCTTTATATAGTTCTCTTATGTCCTGTTTTGTTATAGCTTCTTTTACTTCTTCCAGCCCTGATTTAAGAAAAATTATCCTGTCTTTTCCAACTTTCAATGTTCTTGCAGCCATTTCTTTTTTTTTGTCCAATTTCATTTCTTTTTCTCCTTAAGTTTTTTCTCTTCGGATTTCTTTTCCTTATTCTCTTCAAGAAATTTTTTTATATTTAAATTAGATAAATTAATTTTCAGTTCTTTTGCTTTTTTTGCTATTTCTATTTTTTTCTTCTTTCCAACATTGCCAACTATAATTACAGCTTTTTTATCAATTTTTTCAAGTTCTTTTGGATTATTTATTACAATTATTTTTTTCACTTTTTCTTTTTTATATCCAATGCTTACTCTTACAGGGTATCCTTTCCTTTTTTCTCTCATTTTATTGTCTCTTCCAATAGGTCTTCTCCATTTTAGTTTTTTCTTTCTTCTTTTCCCTAATTTAGAGTATCTCTCCGATGTTCTTCTTTTAAACCTCATTATATTTTCCTTCCAGCTTTATTTATTATGAATATCCCGTCTTGAAAGATTCTTTTGTCTCTGCTTTTAATTTTAGTTGATTTTTCAAAGTTTGCAGCTGCCTGTCCTGCGATTTCCTTATCAAGAGAACTGATTGTTATAATATCTTTGTCAATTTTTACCTCTACATTATCAGGTATTTTAACTATTCTGGGAATTTTTTCCCCCAAAAAATTTTTAATTGCAGCTTCTCCTTCCTTAATTTCAACATTGATTGGAAAATGACTAAAGCATATTTTTAATTTATATTCAAAATTTTCTTGCACACCTTTTATAAGATTTTTTATATGTGAAGTAAACGTATTTATTCTTTTTTTCTCTTTTTTCGTAGCTTTTTTGCATCCAAGAATAATTTTATTCTCTTTTTTTTCAAAGATAAGTTTTCCTATTTTGAACTCTCTGCTATTTTCTCCTTTCTGTCCTTTCACGATTAAGGTATTTCCTTCTATCTTTGCTTCTACTTCTTTTGGAATTTCAATTTCCCGCAAAATTTCTTTTTTCATTTTAATAAAAATAAGCAATTAAGCTTCCTCCTATTTGTTCTTCTTGAGCCTCTTCATGAGTGAGGACTCCTTTATTTGTGGAAATTATTATTGTACCGATATTTTTCGCAGGAAGGTATCTTCTTCTATATTTTTCTATTTGTTCTTTGTTAACGCTGAATCTCGGTTTTATTGCTTTGCATTCAAACAGGTTTCCTATAAATACTTCCAGAACTTTTTCTTTGCTGTCTATTCTGTATCTTTTTATTGCTCCTTTCTGCTTCATTATTTTCAAAATTTCTATCAATAAATTTGAGATTCTTTTTATTTTCAAACTATCTCTTCCTGATTTCTTTGCATTTTTTATCATGTTCAATCCATCAGCAACAACATCTTGTGACATTTTAACTATATTTTCTGAAGCCGATTTCTTCTGCAATCTCCCGAAAGCAATGTCGGCATAAATTTAATCCATATGATTTTATATGGGCTCCATATCTTCCGCACCTCTCGCATTTTTTAGTAGCTATCCCTATTTTTCTTTCTTTTGGCTTACAATGTTTTAAAAATTTCTTCATAATTTCTGGTTTATTTTTTAATTGTTTCAATATTTTCCTCCAATCACTCGATGTCATTTTATTCAAACTTTATTTGGAAGTTTTCTTCCATGAATTTAATTATTTCTTCTTTAGTGATTTTCTGCCTCTTTGGAATTTTTCCTCTTTTTATTTTTTTTAATATGACTCTTCTTCCGCTTCTTTTGAATACAATTGTAACATCAAAGCCTCTTATTCCTATATCTCTCCTATATTCTACTCCTGGAATTTCTATATATTCTTTTATTCCAAAAGAAAAATTATTATCACTTATTTGTTTTTTTCTTAATTGATTATTTATGGTGGCAAACAATTTTCTCAGCAGTTCATTAAAATTTTTTCTGAGTGTTACTAATGCACCTACTTCTAATTTTGGTCTGACTCCAAGGGAAGGTATTCTTTTTCTAGAGATTGTTTTAGCTGCTTTTTTGTTTGTGAGCATTTCTAATAACTGAATTCCTTTCTCTAATTCTTCTCCACTTCCACCTACACTCAGAATTACTTTCTCAATTTTTATTTTTTTCATAGGGTTCATTGTATTACCATAAATTGTTTAATTAAAACATTAATTTCTTTTTTTCCTGTTTTTATTTCTGCAATTTTGTTCTTTAGATCTAATTTTTTTATAATTCCTCTTGCACCTGAATGTTTTCCTGCAAAAACCAAAACATTACTTTTTTCTTCCAGAGGAAGACATTTTTCTATTTTCTTTTCCTTCAAATTTATTAGAACAGAGTCATTGATTCTGCAATTCATATTGGATAAAAAATTTCTGCCATCACTTAGATTAAATTGCACTTTTTTGCCCTTAAGAATTTTTTTATTTGTGATTTTCGCGATTTTATAATTTACTTCTTTTTTTATTTCCTCTAAATCAAATTTGCCTTTTTCTGATAAAGTTAATCTATAATTTTTATTTGAAGGAATAATAGTGAGGGTGTCTAACAATAATACTACAGCTTTTTCTTTTTTTGGATATCTTCCATTTACTAAAATATTCTTTTCATACAATGCTTTTTTCACTTCTTTTCTGTTCTGAGCAATTTTCAAAATATCTCTTAGGATTACCAATAAAGGAATTCCTTTCTTTAAATTGGATTCTGGTCTGATTACATATGCTGTTCCCTTCCTTTTTATTGGCCAATTTTTAGGTGCTTTTTGTCTTTTTAGGTGCATTTTCTTCCTCCTTCAATTTAGTTTTTTTATTCTTTAATCTTTTTTTATCTTCTAAATTTAATTCAATAATTTGAAGATTTGAAGGTCTCAAAGCCACATTAACTTTTGAACCATCTAATTTCTTTACTTGAATTCCCTCTACTATTATTTTCTGTACCTTTAATTTCACTTCAAGTATCTTTCCTTGTTTTCCCTTGAATTTACCTCTTTTGATTTTTACAACATCACCTTTTCTTGCAGAAATATTTCTTTTCCCATATTTTTTCCTTAATTCTTTTGACAGATTAACACTGATAAATTTCTTTTTCAAATGTAATGGAGCGTTAGCTATATATTTCCTCTGTTTTCGAGGCTGTTTACTTGCTTTCCATTTAGTTGAAAATTGTTGTTTCATCTTAATATACAAACTGAGCAATCTTGGCAACTTGTGGCCATCGCTCTAAAACCTCCCTTGCAACTGGTCCTTTAATCTGAGTTCCTTTTGGATTACCTTTTTCATCCTTTAAAATAGCAATTGCATTATCTTCAAATGCAATTCTTTCTCCTGTCAATCTTCTGTAAGATTTTTTCTGTCTTATTACAACAGCATCAAAAACTTTTCCCTTCATGTCGGGAATACCTCTTTTGACGCTAACTTTTACCCAGTCAGCGATTTTAGCATTAATTTGCTTACCTTTTTTAGCCTTGCTCTTTTTTACAGAAACTATTTTTACAATTTTTGCCCCACTGTTGTCTGAGGCAATTACAGTTGAACCAAGATTTAATCCTGGTGTTACTTTTGCACTTATTGCTTTCATATTTGCATTTTTCTAAAATTTAATTGTTTAGAAATTTTGATTTTCATTGTTTTTTCTCTCCTGCATCTTTTATTTTTTTAATAACAATAAAATGAGTAATCTTACTTAGAGGACAGCATTCTTGTACTTGTATTAAATCACCTATGTTAATCTTTTCTTTCATACAATTAGGAAGTCTTGCATGGATTTTAGTTTTTGATTTGGCATATCTTTCGTATTTTTTTATATATTTCATTTTTTCAAGTTCAATCGTAACTCTTTTATGAAATTTTTTTATAACTTTTCCTTCGAAGATTCTTCCTCTTGTCTTTAGTTTTCCGTGAAAAGGACAATTTTTGTCATTACATTCAGCTACCACTATTTCTGCTTTTGCTCTTTCTTTTGGTTTATCTTTTTTATTTTTCATTTTTTGTGGTTATTCTTCTATGGAGTCTCTGTCAAAACCCATCTTTATCAGCATAGGTTTGATTTTTTTTCTGTGGTCTCCTTGAAGTTCAATCTTATTCTCCCTGTAAGTTCCTCCGCAGGCAAGTTCATTTTTCAAAGCTTTTGTAATCTTTTTCAGATCCATTCCGCTTTCAAGCCCGGTTATCACAGTAACTATTTTTCCATATCTCTTCTTGTCTGTAATTACCTTTATTCTTTGTGAACTTTTGACTATCTGTTCACAAATACATGCCTGTTTTGGCAAACCACATTTTGGGCATATTTCCATTGTTATTTATTGAGTGTGTTTATTCTTGCAATCATCTTTTTAATTTCTTTGATTTTTGAACCACCTGCTTTAGATGCTGTTCTTGCTTTTATCAATTCCATTTTTAATTCTTTCATCTTTTTTTCTCTGTCTTCTTTATTCATCCTTTTAAGTTCTTTGAATTTCATTTTTTATTTTTGGAAGGTGTTTTCTTTTTTGATTTTTCTTTTTTGAATTCTTCTACATTTTCTTTTAATTTTTTAAGTAGTTTTTCGTCGATTATCACTCTATCTTTTAGAACTGCATAAGGGGACAGAATACTTACTTTTACACCTATTGTTCCTGGTTTTGTATGTGCTATAGCTTGTGCTCTATCAACCACCTTTGCGCTGTCACCTGTCTTTTTTAGATATCCTTGAGCAAATCTCCATGATTTTGCTCTTGCTCCGGGAAGTTTCCCACTGAGTCTTATTTCAACTCCGAATGCTCCCGCATCAATTATTCTCTGTAAAGTTCTATATGCAATGACTTTAAATTTTAGTGGGCCAAATCTTTCAAGTGAAAGAGCAATTTCATCTGCATTTATTTGGGCATCAAATTCAGGTTGTTTTATCTCATCTATTTCAATGTGGGGATTCTCAAGTTTGAATTTTGTTTTTAGTATTTCTGTTAATTCAGTTATTTTCTCACCTCCTCTGCCAATTATTAAACCAGGCTTGCTAGTAGATATGATTATTTTTTCTCCTATCGGAGTATATTCTATTTTTACCCTGCTTATTTTTCCTTTTCCGAGGGAATTTTTTATATATTCTCTAATTGAAAATTCTTCTTTCTTAAACTTAACTACATTTTTTTCTTCCATTTTATTTTGTTAATTTCCTTTTTAATTTTATTTTTTGCAATTATTTTTATATGGGTTCTTTTTTTTTGTGTTCTTCCAAATCGCCCATAAGGTCTTGAAGCAAAATTTGCTATTGCCTCTGTAATTATTGGTTCTTCTAGTTCATTGACATTTGCATTTGCAGCCAGACTTTTCAATAAAATTATAAAATGTTCTGTTGCTTTTTTTGGAAATCTTCCAGACATCATCATCCCTTTTCTATGTGGAATTTCTCCTTTCATAGGGACTGCTTTTCTTCCTGTCTTTACTTGTTCCAAATCTCTTATAGCATCCCCGATTTTTTTATTTTTGATGAATCTACAGACTGCGACTGCCTGTTTAGTAGATACAGGAATATTAACACCTCTTGCAAAAGCTTCTGTTTTCTTTATTTTCGGAGTTTTTGTTATAGGTTCTTTTTTGGTTTCTTCTTTAACTTCTTTTTTCTTCTCTTTTGTATTTTCTGTTTTATTCTTTTCAGATTTTTTTTCTTCAATTTTCGGAGTTTCATCTTCTTTAGATTTAACTATTTTCTCAATTTTCTTTTTTTCTTCTTTCATGTTTCTATATGGTTTTGGTCATCTGCCATTTTATTTCTTTGCCTTGTGTTTAGTTCCCCGGGTTGCTCCTACCCCTGCACTTCCGTGCTTTACTTTTGTTCTTGTTGGAGCAAATTCACCAAATTTATGCCCGAGCATATCTTCTGTGATCTCCACAGGAATAAAGCTCTTTCCGTTGTAAATCTGAATTTTCATACCAATCATTTCAGGAACAACTATTAAATCTCTCTTATGCGTTTTTATTTTTTTATCTCTAGAAATTTTTTCTTTTGCTCTGCTGATAAATTTTTCTATGTCCTGGAACTGCCTAAGAGCGGTTCTTTTTTCTCTTGCTCTTAAATATTTTGCAAATTCTCTAACATCTAATTTTTTTAATTCTTCTATTGTCATTCCTCTGTAAGTGAATTCTTTTTTCTTTATTTCCATTTTATTTTCTTTTTCCTGTTTTCTTTGGCCTTAGCAATCCGACCTTTTTTCCTGGCGGAGCATTTCTTTTTGCAATTTTGCTCTTCGGATTTTTTGCTCTTCCTGAACCGAATGGATGGTCAATTGCATTCATCTTTACTGCAGATGTCCTAGGCCATAATTTACTTTTTGCTTTTTTGATATAAAATTTTTTTCCTGCCTTAATCACAGGTTTATCCAATCTTCCGCTTCCAGCAACAACACCAATAATAGCTCTGCATCTTGGATTTAATTTCTTCTCTTTTTTTGAAGGGAATAAAATAAAAACATAATTTTCAGCTTTTTTATCAATAGTTGCAGAATTCCCCCCGCTTTTTATGAACTTTCCTCCGTCTCCTGGACGCGATTCAATACAATAGATTGGTGTTTTTATGGGAATATCTTTTAATTCAAGAATATTACCTTCTTTAATTTCTTTTCCCCCTATTTTTATTTTCTGCCCCTCAATCATGCCTTTAAATGCAGGAATATAGAAAACCCCTTCAGCGTATTTTATCTTCGCTGTCGGAGCAGTGTGCCCCGGAGAATTTAAAAGTTTAACAACTTCTCCTTCTCCCTCAACCTTCTGCGGATATTTCAGTTTAAATCTGAAAGCCTTTTTTCTGATTCTGTAAGTGTGGCTTCCCTTTCCACGAGCTTGGACAATTATTCTCTTACCCATTTTAGTTAAAACACATTCATGTGATACATTATCGCGTGAGTATTTAATTGTTTGAAATTTTTAATTTTCATTTTATATCAATCCTAATTTCGTTGCCAAATCAATGGCAGGAAATTCATTTTTTAATTTGATATAAGCATATTTTTTGTTTCTTTTAACCAGGGTTTTTATTTTTTCCACTTTTGCATTAAATATCTCTTCAAAATCTTTTTTTATCTGTTCTTTTGTTTTGCTTTTGTCAGTTTCAAATGTTAAGATATTCTGGCTTTCTATTAACATAACAGCTTTTTCAGTAACTATTGGTTTCATTTCAATTCCTCCAGCTCTTTAATTGCTTGTTCAGTATAAAGGGTTAATCTTCCTAAACCACTTCTTGCTAAATCATTAACTCCAAGATTTTTTACATTTACAACATCAAACGCATTTGTCTTTAATTTCTCATCTTTTCCGACGACAATTAATAACCCTGCATTGCTTTTGTATTTTCTTCCTCTTAATTTCCCTTTTCCTGCTCTAATAGTTTTCTTTTTAATTGAAACATTATACAATTCTTTACCTAAAAATTTCTTTAATTTTGATACCATGTCTTTGACTTTGATTTTTTCAATATCTGAAATAATTAATGGAAAATTTTTATCTATTTTTTCTAGGCTTTGATATCTTTTTATAATCCTTTTTTTATCAGCAGTAGCACTTATTGCAGAATACAAGGCAATTTTCATTTCTTTTTTGTTGATTTTTTTAAAATTTATCTTTGCAAGGATTTTTGGAGGATGTGCTCTTCTACCTCCTACAGTACCAGGAATAAATGCACCAATCCAATTAATTCTATTTCCTCTTGCAGAAGTAATCTTTCTTGGAATTCTTGAAAGCCCTTGTCCATAATGTGTTTTCCAGACATGTCTTCTATGTTTTATTTTTCCACTTGCAGAATATTGTTTTCCTGCAATTAGCAATGGAGCATAAGGTTGTTGTCTTTTTTTAGCCTCCAAAACTTTTGCAACAATGTCTTCCCGAATGTCTGCAGAAAAGCATTTAGGCAAATCTATTTGTCCTTTCTTTCTTCCATCTATGCTTAATATGTTTGCTTTCATTTCAAAACTCCTAAAAATTCAAAGTTTTTCTTTAATTGTTTTTTTGTTGTTCTTAAAGGGACGGTGATAAGTAATTGTCTTTTTGCAGGCCCTTGAATAGAGCCTTTAACGAGAATATAATCTGTTTTTATATTTCCATAATTCTTTATATTTTTGAATTTATTTTCTGCTTTTCCCATATCAATAATTTTATTATTGTAAATAACTCTTGTGAACATTCCAAGCTGTCCTGCCTGAGGAGCTCTGAATGTAACCCGTGCAGGATGCCATGGCCCCAAACTCCCGGGTCTTCTTCTTCCTTTCTCTGATTTGTGAGATTTAAGAGTAATCCCAAATCTTTTTACAGGACCTGAAAGACCCTTTCCTTTTGTCAGTCCTCTTAAATCAACCAACTGCCCTTTTTCAAAAAAATCAAGAATAGAAATTTCTTTTTCTAGATTTTCTTTTATGAATTTAATTTTTTCTTCAGAGGTTCCTGCAAGTCCTATCTCGCTTAAATCAGGAGTTTTTTTAATTTTTGTTTTTTTTGTTTGAGCATAAACAAGTATTCTCACATCATCGTATTCTTCAGGTTTTACTATATCAACACTATCTAAATTCTTTTTTGGAAGTTTGAGCTTTCTTTTTAATTCCTTATCTATGTTTTTATTAAGGATTTCTTTTGTAACTATTCCATTTTTGTAAAATCGAACAGAAAGAATTTTTAGAGGGGGACATTCGAGAAGCGTTACAGGAATCACTATTTTTTTTCCTTTACTCATAGAATTTGGAGTTTCGTCTTTAACAGAAGCAGAAAACATACCTGCTTTATAGCATATGAATCCTTTGAGAATTCTATTAGAATTTATCGCATTCCAGTTAACACTAGGCAAAAATTTACTGGCTCTTTTTCTCGGCCAATATTGCAAACTTCCTTTTCTTGGTGATTTCCTCGTAGGCATTTCTTAATTGAGCGGAAATTGTCATTTTACTTTCCCTGGAATAAGATAGAAAGAAAAAAGTAGTTTTTAAGGGTTTCTGTGAAAGAAATATCAAGAAAATTTATAAATTATCAGAGAACACTTACAGAAGAACAATATAATTATCTTGAAAACACTCCTTTAGAAAAGATTATTGAACATATAAGGAAAAAACAATTAATAATCAAGCCATAAATTCATACTCTTTGGTTATCTTTTCTCCATCTATTTCTGCTTTTCTGAGAATTCTTCCGATTCTCTTTGATTTCTCACGAATCATTGCAAAATCTTTGGAATTTTTTAGTTCTTCTGGAATTTCAATTCTATCAATAAAAAAAGTATGAGTAATTTTAGCCTTCCTAAATTCAGGTTTTTCAAAAACAAAACTTTTTCCTATTTCCTTATCAACAGTAATTAATTTACAAAAATCTGGTTTTGGAGTTTCATTTTCTTTACTTCCAAATTTTCCAGATTTTGGAGCTTTTGGTTTTATCTTTAATTTATTTTCTCCAAATTCAAAACTTAAAGCAAAAAAAGCTTTTGGAAATTTGTCCAATAAATCTATAATCTCTAAACCTGACATTTCTTTGTCCATAAGATATCTCTTAACTCCCTGAAATTGTTTAATCTCTTTAAATTCTAAATCGTTCTTCAAATCAGAAGTGGAGATAATTGCTCCGGTAATTTTTGTTTTATTATTTCCTAATTTTTCTGCAACATCTTTCACCATATCATTCGCAAATTCTGGCGAGGTATTTATTGAATATTTTCCCCCTGATTTTTTTGCTTTAATCAAAGCCTTATTCCTAAATTCTCCTTTAGAAAATTTCTGAAACCGGAGATGTACACTCTCGTCAAAATTCTTATCAACAACTTTTTTTATGAAATTCATATTCTATTCTCTTCAATTCCACTTATAAATTTTATGCTTACAAACCTTTATAAATTTAAATTGCTTTTTTTTAATGATTCAAATGAACGACCCTTATTTCAAGAAAATTCTAACTACAATTCTTTTAGCTGTACTTATAGTTTTGGCTTTCTTTTTATTAAAACCTCTTCTGCTTTCAATAATCTTTGGTATAATTCTCGCTTTTATTTTTTCTCCTGTTTATGATTGGCTTCACAAAAAGACCAAAATGAGAAATCTTTCCGCAACGTTGTTATGTGTTCTGTTGATTTTATTAATAATAGTACCTTTGTGGTTTTTAGTGCCTGTTGCAATAAATGAATCCATAAAAATTTATCTTGCTTCTCAGCAGATGGATCTTGTGACACCCCTTAAAAATTTTTTCCCTTCTTTATTTGCCTCTGAACAGTTATCATCTGAAATAGGTTCTGTGATTTCTTCTTTTGTAACCAAAATAACGAATTCTTTAATGAATTATTTCTCCAAACTTATTTTGAATTTTCCTACTTTATTTTTACAATTTTTAGTTGTGCTTTTTACTTTCTTTTTTATTCTAAGAGATAAGGAACATATTATTAAATATGTACAGAGTTTGTTACCTTTCTCTAAGGAAGTAGAGACAAAATTATTCAAATCTTCGAGAGGTATAACTGTCTCGGTTCTTTATGGACAAGTTGTTATAGGAATTGTTCAAGGTATAGTGGCAGGTCTGGGTTTTTTCATCTTCAAAGTTCCTAGTGCTCTTCTTCTTACTATTCTAGCTGCTCTTGCAGGAATATTTCCAATAATAGGAACCGCAATTATTTGGGTTCCTGTAGTAATCTATCTTCTTGTAGGAGGAAATACTTTTGCAGCGTTGGGGGTTTTACTATTTGGAATATTATCCTCAATAATAGAGAGTTTCTTGAAGCCTGTCTTCGTTTCCAAAAGAACAAATTTGAATCCTTCTATAATCCTTATAAGTATGCTTGGAGGGTTGTTTATGTTTGGGATTTTAGGAATTATTTTGGGGCCTTTAATTATAGCATATCTTCTTATAATCCTTGATATTTATCGGGACAAGAAAGTTTCCGGAATTTTGGTACAAAAGCCGGAGAAAACACAATAAATATAAAAATCTCTTTTCCAATTTATAAAAAAGGTGATTAAATGAAATTAAAAGTTAAATTTTTAAAATGGGTGGCAGGACTTCCTACTGTCATGCTGAACAAAAAAACAGCAGAGAAGATGGGAATACATACCCACGACAGAATTTCTATAAGAACTCTCTCAAAATATCCTAAGGAAATATCAACTTTAGTAGATATAGTTGAGAAGATTGTAGGATACAAAGAGATTGCAATTTCTTCAGAGATAAAAAAACATATGAAATTGAGAAAAGGACAGAAAGTTGATGTAAATCTTTCTTCACTTCCAAAAAGCACAATTTATATAAAAAAGAAATTGGACGGAAAAATTTTAAAGGAAGATGAAATAAATGAGATTATAAAAGATATTGTGAATAATTCTCTCTCGCAGGCAGAAATAGCTCTTTTTGTTTCTGCAATGTATAAACAGGGTATGAATTTTAAAGAGACTGTTTTTTTAATAAAAGCGATACAGAAAACAGGAAACCTTCTTAACTTAAGAAATAAGTTGATTGTAGATAAACATTCTGTCGGAGGAATTCCAGGTAATAGAACAACTCCAATAGTTGTTCCTATTTGTGCTGTTGCAGGTTTGACTATGCCCAAAACTTCTTCAAGAGCAATAACTAGTGCAGCAGGAACAGCAGACGTTATGGAGACTCTAGCGAAAGTGGAATTTTCAATTAAAGAATTAAAGGAGATTATTAAGAAAACCAATGCTTGTATGGTATGGGGGGGAGCTCTTGGCATGGTTCCTGCAGATTCTAAAATAATTACCACAGAAAAAACTTTAAAAATAGATCCTGAATCTCAGCTACTTGCTTCTATTATGTCAAAAAAACTTGCTGTTGGTAGCAGATACATCCTTATAGATATTCCCTACGGAAGAAATGCAAAAGTAAATACCAAGAAAAAAGCACTGCATCTGAAAAATAAATTCGAAAAATTGGGGAGATATTTTAAAAGAGAATTAAAATGTGTTTTAACCGACGGAAGTCAGCCTTTAGGAAATGGAATAGGTCCTGTGTTGGAGTTGACAGATATTCTTAATATCCTTAATCCTGAAAAAGAAGGGCCGAAAGATTTGGAGAAAAAATCTTTATTTTTAGCAGGAGAACTCTTGGAGATGACAGGAAAAGCAAAAAAAGGAAAAGGCGAGGAGATGGCTGGAGAAATTCTTCATTCAGGAAAAGCTTTTCAAAAATTTAAAGATATCATAGAGGCTCAAGGAGGAAGCATAAAAAAAATGAAATTTGCAAAATTCAAAAGAGATGTCTTATCAAAAAAATCAGGAAAAATATTAAATATAAATAACAAAAAAATAAATTCCTTAGCAAGAGTTGCAGGTTGTCCTGTGGATAAATCTGCAGGATTATATCTCTATTTTCATTTAGGAGACAGAGTAAAAAAAGGGGAAAAACTGCTGACAATTTATGCAGAATCCAAAACTCGTCTTAATGCTGCAGTGGCTCTTTATTATAATATCAAACCCATTAAGATAAAATAATACAACTAAATTTTTAAACTTAATTTTTTTATTTGCTCTATGACAGATATGAGTTATAGAAAACTTCTTGTGAAATATCTTAGAAAAAATCTTGTTAAAGGCTATCCTGTTGATTCCTTGAGATATGCTTTAATTAATCAGGGTTATCCGAGAGCATTGGTTGAACTTGCTATAGAAGAAGCAAACAAGGAACTTGCAAAGAGAGCCCCTGTGCTTAAAGAAAAGCCTGTCATAAAATATGAAATAATTGATGAGAACGATAATCCTGTGGTAATAAAAAAACCCTGGTGGAAAAAAGTCCTTGGATTGTAGGAAAATTACTCCTTGCTTTGCTCGTCAAATATCTTAATAGTAACCTTTAAAACTAATTATTTTGTCGTTATAATAAGCCCCCATCGCATAACGGTATTGCATCCGGCTTGAGCCCGGAGCCTTTCGGGGCATCCCCGTTCGACTCGGGGTGGGGGCGTGAAACTTTCAGTTCCACTTACAATGAGAAGCTCCATTTGAATAAGGAAATCTCATAGGGCGTTTTTTATTCCAAAGAATGGCTAATTATTTATACCTCTTTTCATTTCAATATTTATGAAAAGAGGATTAGAAAAGATTATTAATCAGATTAAACAGCATTGGTTATTTATAATTATTCTTCTGATTTTTTTTGCATGGATTATTTATTCTTATCTTTCTGAAGGAATATTTTATCTTCTGGCAATGAGTGATATTGATTCAATAGTTGATTTTATTAATTCATTTGGAATTCTTGCAGTTGTTGTATTTATTTTGCTGGTTGTTCTTGAAGTGATATTGGCTCCGATACCCCCCTTTGTATTATATGTTGCAGGAGGAATTATCTTTGGAGCATTTTTTGGGGGAACTCTCACTTTATTTGGAAATGTTCTTGGAGCCGTTTTTGCATTTTTAATTGCGAGAAAATTTGGAAGAAAATTAGTTGAGAAAAAAATTAATCCAAGTTTACAACGACGTTTTGACAGATTTTCACAAAAATATGGGGGTTGGGCACTTTTCTTAATACGTCTGAATCCCTTCACAACATCAGACTTATTTAGTTACCTTGCTGGACTGACAAAAATGAAACTAAGAATACTAATAATTAGTACAACTTTAGGTTTAATACCTTTGATATATATTCAGACTTATTTAGGAGATATTTTTGTAAGAGACAGTCCTTTCTTATTTTTTCTTTTCATAGCTGTAAGCCTGATTTATCTTGCTATTTTTCTTTATGGTTTATGGTATCTTATAATTAGGAAAAAGAAAAGATAGTTTTTTAAAGTTCTAATTAATTTTTTGAACAATGAAAAAGTTACCTGATGTTTTGAATATTAAGGAATTAGAAGAATTGACAAAAAAAGGAGAAGCAATTTTCTTTAATTATATAGGTATTCTTCCAGATATCAATGAACAGCATCTCTTAAAAATTATAAAAGGAAAAGAAAATGCTCTTGTGGGGGTTGATTTATACACAAAAGAAAGAAATTATAGTTATGGGCTTCATATAAAAGACTGGTTGAAAACTGAAGAAGCTAAAAAATATGCATATCTTTTTCTGAAGATGAGAGGTTCAGTATTTGTAATTATGGACAATAAGCATTATACTTTAATGCATAAAAACAAACATCTTAACTAAAACATCTTTTAGAAAATATATTTTGTAAAATATAGTTTATACTATATAGGTGACTTGCCTTCTGTAAAATTAACTTTAACCAAATAGAGAAGACAAGCCTTCTGCTGCAGCTTCTTTTTTTTCTTCTTTTGGCGCTTCTGCTTTCTTTTCTTCAGCAGGTGCTTCAGAAACTCCTGTTGCAGGAGCAGCAACCAAATTAGCACTTTCCAGTTCTTTTGCTATGTCAACACCTTTTAAACTGGAAATCAGGGATTTGATTTTTGATTCATCAACTTCCTGTCCAGCAGCTGCAACAACTTTTTTCACATTCTCTTCATTAACTTCTTTTCCGAGTTTATGCAGCAAAAGTGCAGCATATATGTATTCCATTTTAATTTTTTTCCTCCTCTGATTTATTTTTTTCAGGATTTTGCAAAAGTGTGTCCCCTACTTCTTTAGGAGTTTGAGTTTTTTCTTTCTTTTCCTCTTCAGCAGGTTTTAAGTTTTCTAATATTTTTTCCTGTTTTCCTGCTTTTCCAATAAGGAATCTAATTGTGTTTTCGTTTGTATAACCAATTTCAACTGCAAAAGGCAGAGCTCTTTCATATGCAATCTTTAATTCTTTTAAGGTTCTTTCTCTATCTATTTTTAATTCAGCATAGAATTTTCCTTCTTTAGTGTCAAATGCACATAAAGGAATAAATCCAATCAAAAAAGGTTTTATGTCTAATTTGTTCATTAAATCAGCAGCACTTTGAGAGATTTTTTCTCCTTTTTTGGCAATTATTTTTGGCTCTTTGATATTAATCTTTCCTTTTTCTATTTGTATCTGAATTCCTAATGCTCCAAGTTCACTTATTGCAGGACCGGGAACCAAATCAGTTGGACCTGCCTGAATTTCAATATCTTCAGGAGCTTCTTGTCCGGCTTTTGCTTTTGCTGGACTTTTATTTTCCAGTAATTCAGCTGCAAGTTCAAATGCATCCAAATCAGAGAATAATATTGCCACGCTATCTTTTATATCTTCCTTAAGCTTTTCAATTGCTTCTTTTCCAGAGGAATCCAGTGCCCTTAATATCAGATTCTTCTTTGGTATTTTAATTATCGCTTTCCCTCGAAGTTTCTTGCTAATTTCCTGAAATTGTGAGGCAGGAAGATTTTTTACAGAGGCTATCAAAATTGTTTTTTTATTTTCAATTAGATTTTTCAGCTCTTCAACTGTTTTTACATTTCTCTTGTTTGGTTCTGTTTTTGAAATATTTTTTTTGAATTCCATGTTAATTAACTTTTATCTTTTGAGGTTTAGTCATTGTGAATTTTAATTCAATATTCTTTATGTTTTCTTTATTCCTTGGAAGCTCTTTTAACAAAGAATTATAAATAACAAGGATGTTTTCAATTAATTCTTCATCACTCATGCTTTGTTTTCCTGCAGGAACTTTTATGCTTGCTTCTTTTATTTTTGTCTTTAATATATTATTAATTTTGTTTTTCAAATCAGTAATTGTTTTATCATTGGCACCAGTTATAATTCCTAATTGAGGAGAAGGCATTTTTCCAGCAGGACCTAATACTCTTCCAAAAACTGTTGCTATTTTTGGCATTAAATTTGCCTGGGCAATAAAAAAGTCATATTTTTTAACAAGTTTCTTTAGTTCTTTTTTGTCAGAATATTTTTTGAATTCTTCAGGAGTAATTGTATCTATTTCTTTGTTTTTAACTTCCAAAAAACCAGCAATTTTTTTATCTTTTATTTTGTGCGGAAGAGTTATGAGGAGGTTTAACTGATTTTTCTTAATGTCAAATTTCTGCAGATTTACAATTAAATCCAGTGTCTGGTCAAATTTTCTTTGTTTTTCTTTTCTCAGTTCTTTCAGAGCTTTTTTTAACTGTTCCTTAAGTTCCATTTTGCTGTAAACCTCCCACATCACGCGCTCCGGACATAGAATCTATTCCGCAACGATATGGTTCAAACGATTGATTTTCTGAAATGATTGCAGTTTATAAACTTTATCATATAAATACTTAAAAACTAAAATTATTTTTTTCTGATATGGAACTCATAGCTTTATTATCAACTGGAAAAGGAACATGGGGGCAGGTTTCTGGGCTGATGACTCACGGGGAGTGGGAGAAGATAATTCTTATTGGAGGTGATTTTGCAAAGGATTTCAAGCATAATAAGGAATTTGAATTTGTTAAAGTTGATTTAGATAAAAAACTTAAAGATTTAAAAGACGAACTCTCACAAAAACTTCAAGGAAAAATTGACGGAACAGAAGTTGCATTGTCAATTGCATCTGGAGGTGGTAAAGAACACATGGCATTGATTTCAGCTTTGATTAATCTGCCAGTCGGAATTCGTTTCGCAGCTCTGACAAAAGAAGGTGTTATTGATTTATAAAATATTTCAGAAGAAACTTATAATCCAAAATACTATTAATACTAATAATAGAAACAAGAAAAATTGCGTTATGAATTTAAAAGATTTTTCTGCTTTTTTCTTTGATTTTGTTAAAGCCAGGATTGTTAGATAAAAGAATCTTCCTCCATCAAAAATTCCAACAGGAAGCATGTTAATCAATGCAACGCTAACGCTGATTAAAACCAACCACCATAATAAATTATAAATAAACCATGCTACAGCAAAATTTGCTTTATAATAAATATTTGATTCTTTAAAAGAAGACAGCATATTAACTATTTTTCCTATTATCCCTGATGTCCCTTTGTCAGCAAATCCGACACCCAAATAAGGCAAAGTTTTGTTTTCAGGATTCTCTCCAAGAACGATTTCATATTCCTTGATTTTCTCTTTAGTTTCTGTTTTTAAAATTATTTTATCTCCTGGAGAATACTCTGATAATACTTCTTGGAATTTCTCCAGTCCTGTAATACTGACCCCATCAATTTCTGTTATTGTCTCTTCAATGCCAGCATTTATCGCAGGGGAATCATAATATAAAAAAGTATAATTGTAAACGTTTTGCTGTTTTTCTAAAAATTCTTTCGTGGCTACATAACTTCCATTTTCTGTTTTGATTTTATTTAATCCTTTGTCATTCAACAACTTTACTACTTTATCATAAGTGGCATTTTCTATAGTAATATTATTTATGCTTGTTATTCCCGCAATTCCTACTACAGTATACGCATATTCATCAAAAACCACTCCTGCAGGAGTGAATGCCATGGAAAAAAATAGCCACATTATTATAAAAAATAAAATAGCGGTCAGGATATTTGCGAAAGTTCCAGCAGATAAAACAGCCATCTGAGAAAATTTGCTCTTTTTTTGCATCTGTTTTTCATCAAGTTCTACAAATGCGGCTAAGAATATCGGAAGGAAAAAAGGAAAGAATCCGAAACCTGTTTTCTTAATTTTTACTTTATTTAATGCTGCAAAAATTCCGTGGCTAAATTCGTGAGTTATTGCAATTATAGCCAGAATAATAATCCAATATGTAAAATAAAAAGGAGGCAGGAAATCTAATCTGAAAACTTGGGGGAGATAAGGAATCAAGGGCATTATTGGAGGAACCTTAATTGTTTTGACTATTTGAGGATATGCAACATAAAGATAAACAATTTTTCCAACAAGATAAAGAATTCCTATCATTAGAAGATAACCTATTCCAATAGAAACATAACTCAAAAAGTTTAGGGTTTTTTTGTATTTTTTTCCTATTTTGTTTATGAGTTTTATCCCCCATCCTGTCCTATATAAAAATAAGAGCCCCTGTCTTTTGAGATTTTTTCTGTTTCTGTAAAGAAAAAGAGAAATGAATAATAAAAACAAAATTAATAGCACGATATCATATATAATAAGATTCATTTTACCTTATTTTTTCTTCAAAGGACGAAATGCCCTTTTTTTGCATTTTCTGCATTTAATCTTTCCTTTAAGAATTTTCTGAGGATCTGCCCGAACTTTTGTTCCACATTTTTTGCATACAAAAACATTTTTGAATATTCTGTTTTGTGCTTCAGGTATTTTTGCCATGTTTAAATTTTCCTTTTAATAATTTTTTCTCCTTCCACATCCCAGTATTCTACATTGGAATTTACCTCTAACTGAGATTTAATTTCATCAGAACACCGAACCTCCATTGTCTCAAAACTTTCCAAATCCATGATATTTACATTTGCTCCAATAAATAAAACCTGCCCTCTTCTTTTGTCAACTGTTGGAACTTCCAGCCTGTCATGTCCGGGTATTACAAAAACTTTTTTTTGTCCTGTGATTATTCCGACAGCCTCTATTCTGCACTTTGCATGTCCATGCCTTCCCGTCGTGCTGATGTCTATGTTTTTTACAGTGCAGGGAATTTCGTCAACAATTATATTTGTACCTACTTTTGCTTCAGTGGCATTAATAATCTTTGAAACCATAATACATCCAAAAGAAATATATTTATAAACATTTTTAATTAGAAAGTTTAATGAAACTCCAGAAAAAAGATTTCATTGAGATAGAATTTACAGCAAAATTAAAAGATGGGGAAATTTTTGATTCAAATATTAAAGAGGATATAAAAGATACAAAATTAAAAACAAAAGCAAAGCCCTTTATTTTTTGCCTTGGTGAGAATATGTTTCTCAAAGCAATTGAAGATTTTTTAATAGGAAAAGAAATTGGAGAATACGAAATTGAACTTAAACCTGAAGAGGCTTTTGGAAAGAGAAATGCAGATCTTGTCCAAATGATGCCTATTAGAGTATTTGCAGAACAAAGGATAAATCCCATTCCTGGGGTCATATTCAATTTTGATGGAAAAATAGGAAAAATTTTAACAGTTTCAGGGGGAAGAGTTATGGTTGATTTTAATAATCCTATAGCAGGAAAAGAAGTTGTTTATAAAATAAAAGTTTTGAGAAAAATAAAGGAATTAAATGAAAAAGTAAAGGCTCTAATAGATTTTTTATTCAGAAAAGATTTGAAATTTGAAATTAAGGATAAAAAATTAGTTTTAGAAGTTGAAAAACCAATGAAAGATTTTGTAGAACTCTTCAAAGATAAATTTAAAGATATTCTTGGATTAAAACTGGAAGTGAAAGAAGTTGAGAATAATAATTCCAAAAAATCACAATAATCCTTATAAATAAGAATAATCTTCCTAAGATATGGATGATATTTATAAAAGAGATAATAATTTTTCTGAAGAATCTGTTCATTCTGATTTGTCTCCTGAGCTAAGGCAGATTGACCAAGAGCTTGCAGAATTGCTGAAAAAACAATCTGCTAAAATTAAAGTTATTGGTGTGGGGGGCGGTGGAGGAAATTCTCTAAGCAGAATGAGGGAAATAGGAATTCGTGGAGGAGAATTGATTGCAATAAATACAGATGCTCAGGATTTGCTTTATACAAATGCAGACCAGAAAGTTCTTATTGGGAAAGAGCTTACCCAGGGGCTCGGTGCAGGTAGCAATCCAAAAATAGGGGAAGAAGCTGCAAGAGAATCAGAATCAGAGATAAAGAAAAAAATAGCCAACTCAGATATGGTTTTTATAACTTGCGGACTTGGGGGAGGAACAGGAACAGGTGCAGCACCCCTCATAGCAGGTTTGGCAAAGAAACAAGGGGCTTTGACTATTGGAGTTGTAACCCTTCCTTTTACAATTGAGGGAAAAAAAAGAATAGAGAATGCTATGAATGGATTGGAAAGGATGGAAAGTATTGCTGATACCCTTATAGTTATTCCTAACGACAAACTTCTCGAGCTTGCTCCTGAGCTTCCGTTACACACAGCTTTCAAGATTGCAGATGAGATTCTGACAAATGCTGTAAAAGGGATTACAGAACTTGTTACGACAAATGGTTTAGTGAATCTTGATTTTGCAGATATAAGGGCAGTTATGGTTGATGGCGGTGTTTCTTTGATTGGCATGGGAGAATCAGACAGTGCTCAAAGAGCAATAGAGGCTGTTGAAAAAGCAATTCAAAATCCACTTCTTGATGTAGATATCTCAAATGCAACAGGAGCACTTGTGAATGTTATTGGGGGGCCTGATATGAGTCTTGATGAATATAAGATAATTATTGAAACAGTAGGCAATCAATTAAATTCCAATGCAAAATTAATAGGTGGTGCTCAAATTTCAGAAGATATGGAAAAATCAATAAGAGTTTTGTTAATTGTTACAGGAGTTAAAAGTGCACAGATTCTTGGGCAGGGAGAATCTCTTGAATCAATAAAACACGGAGAAATAGAAGACGAATTAGGAATTAAATTTTTTGAATAAAATTGGCAATCAATGCAAATAGCAAAGAAGACTATTGACGATAAAATTGCTAATGGAGAATCTTTTTCTTGGGATGGAATTCAGGAGGAAATAATAAAAAAGGGAGGCATACTTGGAATAAGTGAGTTATCTAAAAAATTTAGAGGATAAAAATATTATTGCTTTCAATTCATATACTAATGGATTTGTTGTCTTAAGCAAT
>JAFCEV010000031.1 GCA_017608985.1 Candidatus Pacearchaeota archaeon | reverse complement strand
TGCTTCCAGCAAATCTGTTCCGTCATCTTCAACTAATTCAGCATAAAAAACTGGACGAGTTGTATTTACAGAAACAGTCACTGTTGCACTAATAAATCCTATGAAAAACATTCCTAAAATAAAAATTAATAATATTTTTTTCATTTTGCACCTTTCCAATAATTTAATTTAGCTCTTCCAACAAGCCTTATCCTAATTAATGCTGCTCCTTTTAATTCTGCCAATACGACTGCAACAGTATTTCTGGAAATTTTTAAGATATTAGAAATCTCTATAATAGTAAGTCCATCTGTATTTTTCTTTAATAAGTCTATAATCAACTCTCTTTTGGTTTTCATTGTGCGTTAATGCTAAACATTATCACTAAGCAATAATGCACAATTTATAAATCTTTTTAATTTTCTTGGCTGGCTATAATCTAATAGCCCTGCCAGGATTCGAACCTGGGTCAACGGGAATTCCCAAGCTTGCTCGCGTTATTGAGACTTATTGTCTCTCGCGAACTTGCTTACCAGAACCCGCCATACTTGACCGCTGTACTACAGGGCTGTATTCCACAATAAATATTATGAATCTCTCCTTTAAAATCTTACTAATCAGATTCTGATAGAAAGGAATAGCTAAAGATTACTGCTGATAAAATAAAGTATTACATCCTTATTATTTTTAACTGTCAAAAATCCAAAATACTCCTGATAAAACTAATAAAATTAACTACCCATGATCTTTTAAATTAAATCAACCATAATCAATAAATTTAAATATCTTTTCTTCCTGAATAAATCATGGAAGAAAAAGAAATAGGGAAAGTTTCTAGCTTTTTTAGCCATGTTGGTGTTGCTGCTATAAAATTGACTGACAAACTAAAAGTCGGTGACAAGATACATATAAAAGGCAATACTACAGACTTTGAGACTACTGTGAACAGTATGCAGATAGAAAAAAAGTCTGTGAAAGAAGCAAAAAAAGGCGACCACATTGGAGTAAAAGTACCTGAAAAAGTTAGACCTAATGATACAGTTTACCTGATGGAATAATTAAAGATAGGTATAGTTCTAACAGTGATGAAAAAAGAAGAATAGCATAAAAAGATAGTTCATAAAGAACTGCATAAAAAAATCCAAAAGCAGTTCATAAAGCTAGAAAATTATTTCATTTTAAATATCCTAAGTTATTTTTCTTGTTGTTGTGTATTGTTCTGGCATATATTGTTTTTAGCAGTGAAAAAATTACCGGAATTCTTCCTTTGACAAAAGAGGGATACATTAGTGCTTTTATAGGAGGGCTGTTAATTGCATTTGGCTTCTCTGCACCTTTCTGAGTCGGACTGCTAATAAATGCTTCACCTTCAAATATTCTTCTTGGAACTTTCATTGCAGGAATAGGTGCCACAATTTCTGATTTGCTTATATTTAAATTTATAAAATTCTCGTTTATGAATGAATTTAAAGAATTGAAAAAAACAAAAATTCTGCAAAAAACAGAATCAATAGTTAAGAATAAAAAATCTATTTTAATTAAACATTATTTGCTATATGTGTTCGCAGGAATACTGATTGCTACCCCTCTTCCTGATGAAATTGGTGTTTCTATGCTCGCAGGACTAACAACTATAAAACCACGAAAGCTCGCAATAATCAGTTTCACACTTCATACTTTTGCTATATTCCTTATTCTATATGGAGCCAGCATTTTCTAACATAACCCTTTTAAAGATTATTTCACACCTAAACAAATGCCCCGATAGTTCAGAGGCCAAGAATGCCGCCCTCTCAAAACTAGATAAGAGGGGTGATCTAATCTCGGTGAGAGAAAAGGTCTGTGCATCTCAATGCAACCTTGCTCTTATTAGAGAACGGCGGTGACCCGAGTTCAAATCTCGGTCGGGGCGTCTTGTTTTTATCAATCTCTGAGGTTTGGACGAGCAGAGTTCAAATCTCGGTCGGGGCGTTTCAGAGTATAAAGCCCTCAAATTTTATACTCTATTAATCAGTCAGGGCATTTTAAGATGTAAAAAAACATGAAGAAGTTTTTAGAAATATTCTTATCTGCTTCTGGCTCTTCTTTGTTTTCTCTTTCTTTTTTCTTTTTTGAGTCTTTTACGCTGCCATTTCCAACGCATTTGTCTTTTCTTTTTCCATCTACGGCTTGAACGTTTCATAATTGAAGAAAGATAAAATTGATTTATAAAATTATCTGCTTTTATACTTAAAATCCTCTATACTGTTTTCTTATTTCTTCTCCTTTTTTTGTTACTTATATTAACACATTCAAATGAAGAACTTGAAAAATTAGTTAGTTTTTGCATTAATTTATCTGATTATGCTGCATTATATAAAGAAGAGATAAATGGACTAAAAAGAACTCCGTATTTTTAATAATTTCAAAAACATCTTCTAAATCACAATAACCTTTATTAACCAAAACACAATCTTCTAAATATGGTATCTGAAATCTGGACTGAAAAATATCGTCCTTCTAAATTCTCTGAAGTTGTTGGACAGGATGAAGTAATGAAAAGAGTTGAATCTCTAACAAACTCTTTAAATATTCCTCATTTATTATTTGCAGGTCCAGCAGGAACAGGAAAATCTACGTTAGCATTGATAATTGTAAAAGAACTTTTCAAAGAAAACTGGAAAGAAAATTACCTGGAACTAAATGCTTCTGACGAAAGAGGAATTAATGTTGTCAGAGAAAAAGTGAAGAATTTCGCAAGGACAAAATCGTTAGGAACTATTCCATTTAAAATAATTTTTCTAGATGAAGCAGATGCTCTGACACCAGAAGCACAGCAGGCTTTAAGAAGAACTATGGAAAATTATTCAACAACATGCAGATTCATTCTCTCCTGCAATTATTCAAGCAAAATTATAGACCCTATCCAGTCGCGATGCGCTTTATTCAGGTTTAAACTTTTAGAAAAAAAAGATATAGAAAAAGTTATTCAGAAAATTATCCAAAGAGAGAATTTAACAATCACCCCTGAAGCAATAGAGAAAATATACGAAGGGAGCGAAGGGGACTGCAGACGCTGTATAAATCTTCTCCAATCAACATCTTCAATATCTCCCTCAATAACCGCTGACTTAGTTTCAACAATTCTCTCTGACGCAAAGCCAAAAGACATAAAAGTTGTTCTTGATTATGCAATCTCTGGAGATTTTCAGAACGCAAGAGAAAAACTCTTTGATGTAATGTTAAGAGAGAGTATCTCAGGGCAGGATGTAGTCAAGGCAATTCAGAAAGAAATTTGGAACCTTCCTGTAGAGCCAGAGATAAAAGTCAAACTAACAGAAAAAACAGGAGAGGCTGAATTTCGGATTGTGGAAGGCTCAGACCCTTTTATACAATTGCAGGCTCTTTTAGCAAGTTTTGTGCTTGCTGGACTAGGGAAGTAAGATGATTATCATGTCTGAAAAGGAAGTAAAAAAATATTTGGATGATTTGTTAGTTGAATTAGAAATTTTTGGAAAAGAAGAAAAAAAAAGAAATACAATAAATAAGCAAATTATAGAGACTGTAAATTTTTATAAAGATACTTATCCAAAACTAATTATAGATTATAAAGAAAAGGGGAATAAATTCTAAAAAAATAAAAAATGCAGTGGACTGAAAAATACAGGCCGAAATTCTTTGGGGATATAAAAGGACAAAATTTAGCAGTTGAAAAAATAAGAGAATTCATAAAAAAACCAGATTTGAAAGAAGCATTAATTCTGCACGGTCCTCCAGGAACAGGTAAAACTGCTTTAGCTTATGTTACTGCAAACGAGATTAATGCAGAAATTTTTGAATTAAATGCCTCTGATTTAAGAAATAAAGAAAAAATGAAAGAAATTCTAAGACCTGCAATAGAGCAGAAATCCTTGTCAAAAATAAATAAATTAATTTTAGTGGATGAAATTGACGGAGTCTCAGAAGTGGACAGAGGGGGACTGACAGAATTAATGAATTTAATAAATATTTCTTCTTATCCAATAATTATGACTGCAAATAATATATGGAACAAAAAATTTAGTGCAATAAGAAAAAAATGTGAACTAGTTCAATTAAAAGAAATAGATTATAAAACCATCAAAGACGTTTTAATATTTATCTTGAGAAAAGAAAAGAATTTTGTAGATAATGATATTCTTACAAATATTGCAATAAAAGCAAAGGGAGATTTAAGAGCAGCTATAAATGATTTGCAGGTTATTGCAGGTATGGAAGAACCATCAATACTTACAGATGAAAGAAACAAGGAAGTAGATATTTTTAGTGCTTTAAGATTGATTTTCAAAGGAAAACCAACAAACGACGTGCTTAAAACATTTGATTCTGTAAATATGTCCACAGACGAAATAATTCTTTGGATTGAAGAAAATATTCCTGCAGAATACCATGGAGAAGCACTTGCAAGAGCTTATGACTTGCTTAGCAAAGTTGATATTTTTAAAAGAAGAATTTACAGGCAACAATATTGGAGATTCTTATTATATGAAAATATTTTTTTAAGTTATGGTATTTCATCTTCAAAAAAAGAAACCAAAAACCTGGGATTTACAAGTTATAAAAAGCCGACGAGAATTTTGAAAATTTGGATGAATAATCAAAGAACAGCAAAGAAAAAATCAATTGCACAAAAGTATTCAAAATATGTTCATGTGGGAGAAAAAAGAGCATTAAAAGAATTTCCTCTGATAAAAAAAATAATTCTGTCAAATCCAAAAATAAAAAAAGAATTAAAACTCGATGAGGATGAGATAGTTTATTTGAAGGGTTAGAATATAAATTACCATATTTATGGTTTAATTATCAAAAGAGATTATCTAGCATCACAATAAGCAACACGCTTTAGATATTTAATGGCTGCCAGTCTTACTTCTTCTGGAATTGTATCCTGAGGAATCTGAGAGTATGCTTTTATCCCGGCTCCTGAAAGCCCAAGAACAAAAACCAAAGCCAAGAGTGTCT
>JAFCEV010000004.1 GCA_017608985.1 Candidatus Pacearchaeota archaeon | reverse complement strand
TTCCCGAACATTGCTCATCGAACCAGTTCTCGTTTTATTTTAAACGTCCTGGGTAGGACTCGAACCTACGACACCATGGTAACTGCAATTAATAAAATCTAACAGCCATGCGCTCTACCACTGAGCTACCAGGACATAAAGAAGCCAGAATTTTTTAATATTTAAAGTTATTCTTTCAGCTACATTGTAACATAAGCGGGAGTTATGATCTCCGGGTCTAAAAACTATAATAACTTTATAGTGACGAAAAAATAGGAAATTTTAAAAATTCGTTCTTACCCAAAATATATTAAGGAGACTTATAGAGCAAGGCGGGGTGAAACTTGATGGCGAAACTATCAATGATATGAACTATGTGGTTTCTCCTCAAGATGGCCAAGTTGTTCAAATTGGAAAAAGATATTTTAGGAAATTAAAATATGAAAAAGAGTAGAATCTAATAAACAGCTTTATAAATAAGTTTTATTTGATTAAATTAAGATGGAATTAAAAGAAAGAATTAGATTAATAACAAGAAATCTTCAAGAGGTAATCACAAAAGAAGAGCTAGAAGAATTACTAAAAAAGAAAAAAGAGATTTCTGTTTATTGGGGGACTATGCCGACAGGGAGCATATCTATAGCATATTTTTTCCCAATGTTAAAAATAGCTGATTTTTTAAAAGCGGGATTAAAAGTTAAAATTCTATTAGCAGATTTACATGCAGCCCTAGATGGAGTTCCTTGGGAATTATTGGATAAGAGGACAGAGTATTATAAAAAAGCAATAGTTCTTATTTTAAAAACAATTGGAGTAGACATAAAAAAACTTGAATTTGTTAAAGGAAGTGATCTACAACTAAATGGAAGATATTTCGAAGATGTATTGAAATTAGGCATGGTTTCTACTATTAGAAATTGTAATAAAGCAGTATCCGAAGTAGTTAAAATGACAGATAATCCTTTTCTAGGAAATCTTATCTATCCTATAATGCAAGCATTAGATGAAGAATATCTTAAAGTAGATATCCAATATGCAGGATTAGACCAAAGAAAGATAATGGTTTATGCTAGAGAATATCTCCCAAAAATTGGATATAAATCAAGAGTAGAATTAATGTCTCCAATGATTAGGGGATTGGTCGGTGAAAAGATGAGTTCTAGTATAGAAGCAACAAAAATTGATTTGCTCGACGATGAAAAGAATGTAAAGAAAAAGATAAATGGTGCAGGGTGTGTGGAGGGGGATCCCGATAATGGAATAATGTCCCTTTTAAAATATTTAATTATGATATTAAAAGAAGATGCAAAAATAAGTTTCACAGTTGAAAGACCGAAGAAGTTTGGAGGAGATATTGAATATGAAAGTTATGAAGAAATTGAAAAAGACTTCAAATCTAAAAAACTGCATCCTTTGGACTTAAAGAACGCGGTCGCTAAAGAATTAAATCTCTTATTAAAAGGATTTAGAGACGATAAGGAATTGTTAAATCTTCATAAAAAGGCTTATTGGTAAAAATGGCAAAAAAGATGGAAATAAGAGTAGTCTTCGATAAAAAATATTATAATTCTCTTATGAAGTAATTTGGTTATAATCCTTTAGAGTTTGAAAAGATTAATTTTTCACTAGGGAATTTAAAAAAAAGACGATCTTCAAAGAATGTGGTTATATCATCATGATGGAAAGAGTTTTGCTAGAGATTTAAGAGAGGGTAGAAAAGTAATTATAAGTACAGGATTTGCCCTAGTTGTAAAAGCCCATATTGGAACAAACCAAGAAAGAAAAAGAATTAATTTTTTTGAGTCAAATAACTCCCGCTTATGTTACAAAGCATCTTTCAGTCCCAAATCCAGAACAGGTTTTGGCTGATGTTTTTCCAGATAAGCATAAACATTTGCTTGTTTTGAACCTTTAATAAGGGAGATAACTGATTCCTGTGCATTTTCAATGCATTCTGGAGGCCCTATTATT
This sequence comes from Candidatus Pacearchaeota archaeon, assembly GCA_017608985.1. GTDB lineage: Archaea > Nanobdellota > Nanobdellia > Pacearchaeales > GW2011-AR1 > JAFCEV01. Next base: position 20,749 of record JAFCEV010000004.1, on the reverse strand, counting down.
CCTACTTGATTATCTTTTATCTCAAAGTTACATTTGGTTAATTGACATAGGGTTTTCAAAGTTTTTCCATTTTTTCCAATAATCCTTGCCCTTATTCTTTCTAAATCCTTTCTTGTAGTATAATCTTTTATATTTAATATTTCAAATTCCAAATTCTCTTCTTTTATTGAAATAGCAGAAGAAAAAGGAAAACCAAAATTCAGAGCATCAATTACTTTTTCTGCAAGATATTCATCTTCTGGCTGTCCACTTATATGAACTTCTTTTCCTCTGTTAGTTATTTTTATATTTAATTTTTTTTCCAATCTTTTTTTGTTTTTAAGAATTCTTGGCAGTTTTTCTGAGAAAATTGTTTTCATTCTTTTAAAACTCAACTTTTTCTGTTTTCAAATAATTGTTCTTTTTTAACCATGCAATTTGGCTTTTGTTGTATTTGAATATTACATCTCCCTTGTTGTTGTCTAATTCCCAAGGTTCAATTATTACAACATCATCTGGACGCAACCATAATTTTCTTTTTAGTCTTCCTGGAACCCTGCAGTTTCTTGTTTTTCCATCAAGGCAATTAACACTCATTTTATTTCCGCCGAGCCGTTGTTCTATAATTCCCATTATTTCTCTTCCTCTTGGAAGTTTTGCTCTTTGAATTTTCTGCTCTTCTTGATTTTTTTCCATGTTTATTGAAGATGATAATGTTTTATAAATATATAGTTTAATGGATAAAATTTTGTAAAGAATATCTAGATGTTTTAATTATGAATCTCAAAGGGATTGGTGAATTAATTAAGTTCTTTAAGGAAAAATATAATTTTCAGTTAAAGTAATACAAGTGCAAACGGAACTCCCTGTATTTTTTTTATTCCATCCTTTGTGATAATTCCTGCTTTTAATGCTGTATTGACTGATTTTTCCCCGACAATGTTAAAAGTTGCATCTTCACCTGACATATTTTTCATGATTTCTATTGCCTTTTCTTCATCTGTTTTATCACCTTTGAAAAAATTTTCCTTGACATCTAATCGGAATTTGTTCTCTTCAAATTTTTTCCCTATTAATTCAGAATCACAAACTGTGACAATATCTCTATAAGATTTGATAATTCTAATTAACATTATATAAAAATAAAATAAATTTATTAAAAAGATTTTGTTGCTTCTCCGGATGAGATTGCTTTTTCTGCTTTATCTTTGGATAGTATAGCGCACATATTTGTTCCGCATTTAATACATTTTCCTTTAGCCATGTATCCTCCTCTTGCAGTCTGAACAATCTTTGGATTTTCCATTTCTCTCTGCGTTCCACACTTCATACATCTCCCTTCCACCATTTTTAACCTCCGTTTATTTTCTATTTAAAGTATTTTTATTTTTTAAATCTTCTGAAATTAGATTTTTCCTCTTACAGAATGTTTTGCTCCGCATGCCAGACAATGAACAAAAGTCAGTCTGTCTTCTTTGATTAATTCTGTATCTGGTTTTTTACATTCCTTACATAATACAAATTCTTTGACATATTCTTCTATTTTTACATTAATCTTTGCACTTGGGATTTTGTTGTTTAGAATCAGCCTATCTCCTTCTATATTTCCTGAAGTTGCCAGTTCTTTTAGCAGGAATTTTTGGAAATGCTCTGGTTTTCTTCTTAGATAAGAGGCAATCTGCAAAAAATTCGTAAGAATTGTTTTTTTTCCTTCAAAATGCCCTTTTATTTTTGGAATTTCAAATCTTTCTCCGTTTCCTTCTATCTTTTTTATTTTTTTATGCGCTTCTTCAAGGAGTTTTTCGTAATCTGTCATGTTTAAAGTCTGAAAACAGAGTATATAAATTTTTATAAATCCTGGATTTCTATATGGATACTTCAACCTCAATTTAAAAGAACAGGGGCAAGTTGATTATTTTTTGCATATTAATTTTCCTGCTAATAAAATAATCTTGTCTATTCCAGAATCAGACATTCCAAAATATACAAAAAAAGTTATTGCTTTTGCAGAAAAATATGAAAAAAATTTGATGGAGAGGTAACTCTTCAAACAGATTATTCAAGATAATTACCCCAAATACCTCACCTTACCAGGACGGGGTTCAAATACAATTCCTTCTTCAAGGAGTTTTTGAATTTCTTGATTGATTATGACAGGTGAAATATCTTTTAAGCTCATAATTATTTTATCTATTTCAATCCCGCCTTGATCCTCTGCACTTTTTATTGCTCCGAGAATTTTGTCTTTTACTGCGATAATTTGCTCTCTTGCAATAGGCTCTTTCTGAATCTTGTTTTTTTCAATCTCAAGTTTTCTAACAAGCAGATATTTTGGGTCAAGTTCTCTTATAATTTCTGGAGTTATGTAGATTTCATCATTAAATTGTCTTAAAAGTCCAATTATAAGAACAGTCTGCCCCTGATTTATATCTCTGAATTTTTCTACATCATCTGCAAAGACTCTTAGGTTTATTTGACCAGAGCCATCATCTAATTTTAGAACAGAAAATTTTTTCTCTCCTTCGCTTTCAAATTTGTCAACAATATTTCCTATCACATTTACTCTGACTATTTTTTTGTCTCCTAATTCTAAAAAGGAGAATCTTTCTCCATCATCTATAGGTTTTCCCATTAAAATATCCTCTATTCTTAATTTAAATGCTATGTTTCTTTTGAATTGTTCTTCTGCCATGATCCTAATGTTGTGGAATTACCTTGCCTACTCTTTAAAAAATTCTAAAGTGTTTATAAAGTTTTATTGTAAAATCATTTATACTCTCTTCTAAATTATTTTTCCATTTTTACAATTTCTGAACATATCCTTGTCTTGGTTGGTAAATCACGCTATTTTTTATTAGTTCATTTATTGCATATTCAATTTCATCTTTGGTGAATTTATTTTCAAGTTCCTTTTCTATTTCATCAATTGGTATCAATTCTCCGAGCCTTTCTCTGAGTTGCGTGATAGTTTCTCTTACTAGCATAACTTTATTTCTTTTTGAACTGGTCATTCCTGTATAAATTTTGTCTATATCCAAAGTTTTTGATTCATAATCATATCCTACCTGCATTAGATAGTACTTCATTAGTTCTATTGCTTCTTTAGCATCTTTTTTTGTAACTTCCTTACTCAGTCTCAATTTTGCTGACGCCTCTGACATCCTTATTAATGCTTGTAATTGCCTTGCTGAAATGGGAATAGGTCTTACTGCAGATTCTGAAGATACAGGTTTATTTCTTAGTTCAACATAGAATTTTCTTAATTCTTCTACTGCCTCGTCTGTTAGTTGCGGAGAAATTCTCTGCTTTGCATAAGCTATATATTTCCTGAACAGTTCTTTTGAAATGCTCATTTCTTCTCCTTTTTTCAAATGCTCTAAGAGCACATGTGTGGCTATTTTTTCATCTTTTGCTTTGTCAGGAAGGTCTCTTAAAGTGAAGATAACATCAAATCTATTTATTAAAGTAGGTGGGATATCTATTTGTTGGGCAATTGATTGATAAGGGTCAAATCTTCCGAATTTGGGATTTGCAGCCGCTAATACAGATGTCTCTGCTCGAAGTGTGGACTGCACATTAGCTTTGCTGATTGTGACTGTTTGCTGTTCCATTGCCTCATGCATGGCACTTCTATCTTGCGGATCCATTTTTTCTAATTCATCTATACAGACAAGCCCTTTATTTGAAAGAACCATGGCTCCTGCCTCGAGACTCCATCCTCTAAGGTATTCGTCTCTTACTACTGTTGCTGTTAGTCCTGCTCCTGATGCTGATTTTCCAACCACATATCTTCCTTTTGGGGCAATCTTTGCCATGAACCCCAAAGTCACAGATTTCGCGACTCCAGGATCTCCTATTAGAAGAATATGTATATCTCCTCTGCTTATCTGTCCATCTTTATGAATTTTCCGCACACCACTAAATAACTGAAGAACAAGGGCTTTTTTTATTTCTTCATAACCCCAGACACTTGGAATAATGCTCTTTGAGAGATTTTCAAATATTCGCGGGTCTTGTGAAAGTTCGAGAATCTGTTTTTCATCCTCTTCATTTATGTCTAATTCTTCAAAGGTTTCTTCTAAAGGAATTATATTATTTGCTTCTATTGCAAGTTCAAATCTCGTAGAAAGTCCACCTGCTTTTAGAGGAACAGGGACTTCTTTTAATATTCCTATAATTTTTGCTCTGCTACCAGGTGTTGTTTTTTCTTCCATTCTCGGTTCAACCAAATCTTCTTTCAGGAAAATGTTTATTCTTTTTGGCTGTTCTCCTCCTGACAAAGATTCAGGGGACTCTTCTATTACTACTCTTTGTGTATCTACCATCTCCTTGCTAATTAATCGAAATCCTCCTCTTCTTCCGCAGGAGCATCTTGTGGGTTCTCTGAATTTCTTTTCTATTTGGAGCACAGAGATAATTGTTCCACAGCTAGGACATTCAAATTTTGCATTTACAACTTGAGGACGCACATCTGAAGCTTGTCTTATAATTCCTTCTACAACTATCATTTCGTTCAGATGCTTTGAACGGATATTTCTTATTTTTATTTCCTGGCTTTTTGGAAGATTAGTTAATCTGATTCTTATGTCTTTTACAAGCCCCAATTCTTCAACTGCTAGTTCAAATAATCTCAGAGTTTCTTCAGGATTTGTTAATATCTCATCAGAGAGAATATTAGAGAATTCAGTTAATTTGATAAAATCAACATAAATTACGTTCTTTCCTTTTCTTATGGATTCTCCGAGTTCTTTTTTATAAAAATCAAAGAAACTCTTAGCTTCAACTAATAATTCTTCATTTTTTGATTTTGATAATTCCTCTTTAGATTTTCCCTCTTCTTCCATAATTAGAAAATATTGCGAGAGTTTTTATAGATTTATATATATTATTGAGTAGTTTTAGAATTTAAGGATTATTATTTTGTGGTGGTGAATTATTTATTATATTCTTTCAGGGCAGATTTCACATTTTTTAAAAGCTGGTTCATGCTGTCTTCGAGCTGCTGTTTGTTTTTTGTGCCTGTGCAGACAAGTTTTCCATTGCTGAATAGAAGGAAAGTAGCATTTGGTTCTATTAGTTTATATACAAGTCCTGGAAATTGTTCTGGCTCGTATTCTGTATTTTCCATTTCCAGTGCAAGAAAATTAAGATTAAGCTTTAAATCAATTGTTCCAGAAGCAACAATATTCTGGACAGTTATCTTTGGTTTTATGGTTATATTCACATTTATTTTTTTTAATTGCCTTATGACGGCTTGGATAACCTGCCTAACTTGAGCAACTGATTTTGTTCCTGTGCATACGAGATTTCCAGACGAAAAAACCAAAACAGCTGATTTTGGCTCTTTTATTCTTAAAACAAGTCCTGGAAATGTTTCTGGATTATATTCTGTATTAGGCTGAGTTCTTGCCAGTTTTGTCAAAGGAACAGGTTTTTCCAGGGAAGTTGTTGCAACTATGTTCTGAATCTTGTAGTTGCTTGTAGTAGCCATTTTAATAGTAAATTATTAGAAAAATTCATTTATAAAGGCTTCGACGGAGGAATTTTTTCTAACTTCTTTTATCAAACTTCTTTTCCACATATTCAATTAATTCACTTCCGACAAGCTGATTGTTTGAAGGGCCAGTTCTTATATAAAATTCTTCTTCTTTTGGAGTGGGTTTTAAAAATACAGCCTTATTGCTTTTTTTGCATTCAACCTTCATTATCTTTTTGTTCTTGGCTTTCATTATCTGCAGATTGATTAAATGAAGATGTTTTTTTCCTATTTTTTCTTTTATAATATTTGTGAGATGCAAACTGAATTTGTCTTCATTCTCAAATCTGTCTTTGTCAATTCCAAGAATCTCTCCTTTGTTTGAGACTCCTATAAGAAGAGTTCCTCCTTCTGAATTGAGGAATGCAGTTATTGTTTTTAGAACAGCATATTCTATATTTTTATCAAATTCATTTGTGTACAAATTTGTTCTTAGGGTTGATTTAAATTCTGATTTTTCGTCCTCTCCTTTTGATATCAGTTCTGAAATTTCTTCTTCATCACTTTTTTTCAATAATTTTGGGTTTAATTTAACAAAAACATTAACAATATTTCTTATAACTTTTATAGACCTTTTCATATATAACAGTCCGATTAATACAGATATTAATGCACCAAGTATGACAAAACTCAAATTTTTCATTGTATATATGTAAGTTTCTATGGTTATGGTTTGTCCTAACGCAATTTTTAGATAGTATTTTATGAGCTCCAGAGCAACACCAAAAGCAACGGCAAAATTAAAAGAAAAGAGAATAATCAGAAAATAGTTCTTTTTTATCTGGTTACTTGAGTAAAGGATTGCTAAAATCATAAAGCCTATAAGAGCAATAGCAATTCCAAACGCTATTGGTGCTACTATTCCTCCAATTTTTCCAAGAAACAAAGTGAAAATAACAAAGATAAATAATGCCCATTCAAGAAATTTTGGAATTTCTATTTCATATTTTTTTATAATCTGTGGCAAGAATATGAGAATAAGCAGAAAAATATTCGTGGACATTATATGCCAGAATTGATTATGAATTGCATTTAGAATAGATAGAATTAAAATTAATTTTATAACTAGTGAGATATGTTCCTGAAACCCTGTAAAGACTCTTTTGAAAAATCCTTTTATAGCCATGATTTTTTAAGCATAAAGATATTTATAGTTTTATCCATATCTGTAATTCTTCTTTTGATGTTTGAAATCTATTTCAATCTCTTCTAGAGTTGTTATTTCTGAAAGAGGCTTGTCTATTCTGAGCGCTGTAAATCTTGGAAATCTTAGAGCCCAGCCAGAATTATAATTAGGAGATTTTTGGATTTCCTGATATGTTACAGAAACAATTATTTTTGGCTTAAACCAGACTTTTTTCCCTTCTTCTTTTATTATCAGAGGTTTTAATTTTTTAGTCAGTTCTTCAAATGAAACTCCCTGCTCAGACTTTTCTTTTATTCCTGTTCCTACTTTTCCGACTTCAAGATATTTATTTCCTTTTCTGCAGGAAAGTATGAAACTGGACATCCAACCAGAACGTTTTCCTGTTCCATATTCTGCACCTGTTATTACTAAATCCAAATCTCTTTCTTCTGGTTTTATTTTCAGCATATTTCCAACTCTTCTTCCTGGTTTATAAGTGGCATTCAGATTTTTCATCATTATACCTTCTTGGTTGTCTTTTAAAGCTTTTTTATAAAACTCTTTTGCTTTTTTTATATTTCCTGTAATTATTTGTTTTGCGTGAATTATCTTATATGGATGGTTTCTGATTATTTTTTTTATTAGTGCTGTTCTTTTTTTGAATGGCTCTTCTAACTGAGATTTTCCGTTGTAATATAATATATCAAAGACATTAATCTCTACTGGCAGATCTTTTTGCAGTTTTTCTATGTCATATTTTCTTCTGATTCTCTGGCTGATTGATTGGAATTCTGTATATTCTTTTGTTTTTTTATGATAACCAATTGCTTCTGAGTCAAGGATAAATGAATCTCCTTTTACATATTTTAAAACATATTCAACGACTTCTGGAAATTGTTTTGTTACATTTTCTAATCTTCTTGTGAATAGAATTACTTTGTTTCTTTGTTTATGAATTATGAGCCTAAATCCATCATATTTATATTCTATTGCACAGGGAGTTCCTAATGCTTTGAAGCCATCCTCAATTTTTACAACTTTTTGTGCAAGCATGACTTTTATTGGTTTTCCTATTTCAAGCTGAACTTTTTCTAAATCTCTGATTTTTCCCTTTTTTGCAATTTCAAAAACAATTGCTAAATCATTTGTATTGTCTATTGCCTGCTGGATTTTGTATTCATAATCTTTGTTGTTTTTGAAAAATGCCTTAAGAATTCCATATTTAATAGTTGATTCCTGAATTCCTATTCTTAAATCTCCTATTAGTGTTCTTACAAGATACAATGCTTCAATTGGTGTAGCAGATGTTAAAAGCTCTGTAATTAAGGAGAGTTTTTTTCCGACTGTTCCTTTTCCTTCTAATTCAGGAAGTTTTCTTAAATTTTCCAGAACTTTTTCAGTTGTTAAAATATGGCTGTGTAATGTTGATTGTCTTTTATGGAGTGTGAATTTCTCAGCAACTTTTCCAATATCTCCTATTGCTTTCCATTCCTGCACTACTTTTTTAGAGTCTGTTCCTGTTGCTTTTGAAATTGCCTTAATTGCAAGTTGATTGCTTATTCCGATTCTTCTTTCATCATATTCAGGATAAATGTCTCCTAAAAGCAGATACATTACTTCTTTATTATCAAGGTGTTTTAAGAACTTTGATACAATATCTATTTTTTCAAGACGTTTTGTTGTGCTAGATACTTCTTCATAAAATTCCGCAAGTTTTGAATATTTCATAAAAATATTAAGCAGAATATGTTTTTAAGAGTTGGGTTTTATTCTGTCAGTTCTTCAACTTCTTTTTTTCCTTTTTCAAATTCTTCAACCTGCTCTTTGTCTAATTCTAAAAGGAGAGCCTGAAATTCTCCTACGTGAGTTTTCTCTTCTTTTGCGATATCAAGAAGAATTGTTTTAATTTTCTTATTTTTTGTTTTTGCTGCTAACTGTTCATAAAGGCTTACTGCATCGAGTTCTGCAATCATTCCTAGACGAAGAATCTCTTTGTCAACATCTTTTTTTGGAACTTTGCTTAAATCAATTGGGGATTTTGATAGCATTATAAAAAAGAGTTGAGAGGGTTTTTATAGGTTTTGTTAGGAATTATTTCCCTCTTCTCTTACCGGCCCTTACAGAAGGACGGGTTTTTGAGGTTGGATGTTTGCTTCTCAGCCCCCGCGATTTTTTAGCAGCAGATGTCAGTCCTCTCAAAGCTCTTTTTTTATTTGAGCCTTTTGTAATCCATTTCATAGTTTTGTCATTTTTAATTTCTGGCTTGCTAGGGTCTACACAAATTACTTCGTAAAAATAATTTACTCCGTCTTTTCCAATTTGATATGAATTCAGTACTTCGAGGTTTTTGTATTTTCTTGCGACTCTCTGTTCTGCTATCCATTTGTAATTCATCTTAAGTGTTTTTCTAGCATGTAATCTCTTGCTTCTTCTTCCTTTGTTCGGACGTGGACGTTTGTGTCCTCCTCTTTTTATTCTTATTCTGATTATACAGAAACCTTTTTTTGCCTTATAACCCAATGCCCTTGCTCTGTCTAATCTTAAAGGTTTATCGACTTTTGTGAAAACTCCTGATTTTCTCCATTTTATCATTCTTTGCTGAAGTGTTTTTTTGTCTGGTTTTTTCCATGCTTTTCTTAATTGATGATACATTCCTTTCATTTGATAATTTCCTGTTTAGCGAATGAGCTAAAAATCTGAAAGATTTTTTGTTTTGTCATGAAATATTTACAGAAAACTTGTTTTTAAAAGTTAGGGTTAATAAAAATAATAAAATGAGGCTGCTAATTCGCAACCCACACGAGTTATTTATTTCTGATTTTACTCTCTACCCTGGAGTCACTCGGGATTTGAAAAAACATCTTACTGCATCTCTCAAACCTGTATGGTATTTCACTTGTTCAATATTAAATGAGGCTGCTCGGATTTGGTCTCCGAACGTCTCTTTGAGATATTCGGGACTAGCCCATTTTCTTGTGAAAATAGACTAAACTAAAGTTCAAATCCTTATTAAAATGAGGCTGCTCGGATTTGAACCGAGGACCCCTACCTCTCTGAAATCAGATTTTATATCAGAGTAGTGCTCTAACCAGGCTGAGCTACAGCCTCATTCTAAATTTAGAAAATTAAACTATTTATAAGTTTTGTGAAGTTAGATATTTTGTATTTTAATTCTTTGCCTCAAATTCAAGAATTAAAGTTCCTTTTGATAAATCATAATCAATTATAGGCAAGTTTATAGGAATCAATTTAAAATAAGCTTTATCTTTTGAAACAGCTTTTATTTCAATGCTGTTTTCCAGTTTTATTATAGAGACATCTTTTAAAGATTTTACTCCAGGCATATTGATTTCATATATTACTTTGTCTGAGAGTCTTCTGACATTTGTGTTCGGTTCTTTTTTTGTAAGTTTGGAGAATTTTTTAGAACATTCTTTTGAAAAATTATTCTGAAATCCCTTCTTTTTTTCTGCTGTTTTTTTTCGGTTTTCTACTTTATTTAAATCTATCTCTTTTCCGTTAATCATCAATCTTACATTTGTTCTTGGTTGAGCATTTGTCCTTGACATTTCTCTTTTCATTTCTCTTTCCAGCATTTTCATGGCACTTCCCAACATTTTGTTAAACATATTTCCTGTAAACCCTTCAAAAAAAGAACCCCTTTCTTCAAAATCGTCTCTTCCAAGCATTCCCCAATCCTCTTCTTTATAAAGTGGATTTCCACAAAAAGGACAAAATCTATATTTGCTATTTATTTTTCTTCCGCATTTTTTACATTTTCTTCTTATCATAGATGATTAAAATCTTGTTTTCTTTAAATAGTTTGTTATTTTTTTAAGTAATGGCCTAAGGAAATTATCTGATGCGCTTCTTCCATCAGAGTTGGTTTTATATCTTTGATTAATGTTTTTTTAAGTTTTTTTAAAGTTAATTTTTCTGTCTTTCTTACCTCTTTTATTTTTGGAATCCACCAAGCAACAATTATCATTCTTGCTATTGCTGCAATTAAGAACATTAAGATTATTGGTTCAAAAATGAAACTTGGAAGATATTTTATTAAAAGAGCTGCTACACTTGCACCTGCACAAACTCCAATCCCCCATAACATATTATAATAAGAAACTGCTAGACTTCTTTTTTGTTTTCCTACATTGTCATATATAAAATTCCCTATAGCTAATGCAAATCCTCCCCAGGCGAGCCCTCCAATTAATGCAGGAACAAATATCATGTATATTGGGGACGGGTGTAATATCCATAATATTGGCACTATTGGAAGAAAGATAGTAGTTACTATTAACAATTTATAATTTCCGTATTTATCAGCGAAATTTCCCCATAAACCTATAAGTAACAATGAGAAAATAACTTCTGAAATTAATATTATCATGTATACTGAATAACTGAACCCCAAATATCTCAGCAAATATATTGCCCATACTGCACCAGAAATAGCTCCTGCAAAAGCAAATAAAGCCCTGAATATTGTGAACCTTCCAAAATTATTTTTTGGGGCTTTTTTTAAAAATTCCCAGAAGGAGAAGTAATTTTCCTTTTTAAAACTTAATTTTGGTTCATATTGTTTCTTAAGGATAAACCAGGATATTAATCTGGATATTAAGGCTAAAGAGAACAAAATTGCAAACCCTATCATAGCTAAATTAATTCTCTTAAAATAATCAAGAAAAATAGAAGCAAGAATTGCTAAAACCACAGAAAACACACCATTTAGCAGATTTCTTTTTGAAAACCAACGTCCCCTATATTCTTCGTCTACTAAATCACCTATCCAAGAAAACCAGTGAGGATGTGAAGCATTAGCCATTATTATGTAAATTGAAAAAGAGAAAAGAAGTAAAACCGGAAGAATGTTTGTTAAAATTCCCAATGAGAATAAAATAGCTATTGTAATAAATGGTAGCCATGCTAAAGATTCTATAAATACAGAAAGCAGGACAATTTTTTTTCTAGGATATCTTTCAAACCATTGAGAGCTAAATAATTGGCTTAAAGGTCCTAGTAAACCTGAAATTGAGGTTAGTAAAGCAACTAAGGGATTGCTTGTGTTTATTGCTATTGCAAAAGGATGGATAAATCTGTCTCCAAACGATATTTTTGCAGAAGAAAAAATTCCTTCTCTGATGCTGAGTCTTCTTGCCTGATGTTTTAGTTTTTTTATACCTCTTTCTTTAATCATCTTTACCACAATAACATTTATAAGAGGATTTATTATTTTAAAAGTTATGGCAAAGCGAGAAATAGAGAAAAATGTGGAGAAATTGATAGCCTATAAATTAATAACAAGTATTACTGGAACTATTAGTGATAGGGCCAAAAGGAAATATGAGAAGATAGCAAAGAGTGCTTATGAGAGATTTAAAGCAAAACAGTCAATTCCAGAAACATCTGACTTGGTGGCTAAACTAACTTGGGATGATAAAGCTGTTAGTATGGCGAGAAAAATCTCTTTAGGAATTGAAGAATTTAATAATAAATATCCTAAATATGGGAAAATCTTAGCAGAAATGATTAAAAAGCATAGAGAAGTTAGAAGAGCTTATTTAGAATTTGGATTAAAAAAAGGTAAAGAGTTGGATGAAGGAATTTATATAGAAGTTATAAAAGAAACTATAGAAGGAATTAGTGACGAAAAAGCAAAGAAATTTTACGATCTTTTGAATGAGATAAATAAAGAATTGAAAAAAACTAAGAAAAAACCAGAAGGATTATATACTCTTCTTCTTCCCGAATAAGTTAACTTTTTATATCTGCTTATTCTAGACAATTTATGACAAAGAAATTTTATGTTACGACCCCTATATATTATCCGAATGATGTGCCCCATATCGGGCATGCTTATACCACAATAATAGCTGATGCTTTGGCTCGCTGGCATAGATTAAAAAAAGAAAGTGTCAGATTTTTAACAGGAACAGATGAGCATGGTAAGAAAATAGAAAATATTGCCAATAAAAAAGGGAAAAAACCTAAGGAGTTTGTAGATACTTTAGTCCTGGAATTTAAATCTGCTTGGAAAAAATTGAATATAAAATATGACAGATTTATTAGAACAACTGATAAAGATCATGAGAAAAAAGTTCAGGAGATATTGCAGAAAATTTATGATAAAGGAGACATTTATTTAGGAGAATATGAGGGGTATTATTGTACAGAGTGCGAGGCTTATTATACTGAGAAGGATTTGGAAGATGGTTGCTGCCCAATTCATAAAACAAAAATTGAGAAATTAAAAGAGCCGAGTTATTTTTTTAGATTGAGCAAGTATAAAGACAAACTACTTAAATTATATACTGAAAATCCTGAAATTATTCTTCCAGAGTTTAGAAGAAATGAAGTTATTAATAGAGTTAAGGAAGGGTTACAGGATTTGAGTATTTCAAGAACCAATTTTTCATGGGGAATTCCATTACCATTTGACAAAAAACATGTTGCTTATGTATGGTTTGATGCTTTGATAAATTATATTTCAGGAGCAGAAGATTTTTGGCCTGCAGATATTCATTTAATTGGAAAAGATATTTTATGGTTTCATACAGTTATATGGCATTCAATTCTGCTTTCTGTAGGGTTAGAATTACCTAAAACTATTTTTGCGCATGGTTGGTGGACTTTCAATAAAGAAAAAATTTCAAAATCCAGAGGAAGAGTAATTAATGTAGATGAATTGATTTCAATTGCAGGTGTTGATAGTGTAAGATATTTTCTGTTTAGAGAAACTCCTTTTGGAGAAGACGGAGATTTTTCTGAAAAGTCTTTGATTGCAAGGCACAACAACGAGCTTGCGAATAAGTTGGGGAATTTAGTTTCAAGAGTTTCAGGGTTGATTGAGAAAAATGGTGTTGAGAAATGTGAAAATAATTTGATTAAAAAATTAAAATTAAGAGAGATTGAAAAATTAATTGAAAATTATAAATTTGACAAAGCTCTGAATGAGATATTTGCTTTTATTGATATTTGCAACGAATATGTCCAGTCCAAAAAAATCTGGGAGACAAAAGATAAAAAAGCTCTATTTGAACTTAAAGAAAGCATATTGAAGATTGCAGAGTTGCTTTCTCCTTTTATTCCTGAATCTGCTGAGAAAATTAAAAGGCAGTTCAGTGTAAAGAAAATTAAAAAATCTAAAATTTTATTTAAAAAAATCTAAAGTGAAGAAATTAAGTAATTATAGAAAAGAGTTTGATAAGATTGATTTACAGATCTTATATCTTTTGGGAAAAAGAATGAAACTTTCCAAGAAAATTGGAAAATATAAAAAACAAAATGGATTTTCTGTTTTTGATTCTAAAAGAGAGAAAAAAGTATATAGTAATCTAAAAAAATATGCAAAAAAGAAAAATTTAGATGAGAAATTTGTAGAAAAATTATTTAAATTAATCATAATGCAATCTAAAAAGAAGCAGAGATAATCTAATAAACCCTGCTTCCGACTTCTATATCTGAGTCTGGTTGAAGAAGTTTAACTTGTTGTTCATTTCCTTCTTTATCATATGAAACAGCTGCAAGAATCATGCCATTGCTTTCCACACCTCGCAGTTTTTTTGTTTCTAAATTTGTGAATACAATGCACTTTTTTCCTTTTAATTTTTCTTTTGAATAGAATTCCTTAATTCCTGCAACCAGCGTTCTTTTTTCTGTTCCCAGATTTATTGTCAGTTTATACAGCTTGTCAGCACCTTCAATATCTTCTGCTTTCAGAATCTCGCCAACTCTTAAATCCAATTTTTGCCAGTTTTGAAAATTTACAATCATTTTATTTCAAACCCAATTTTTTTAGTAATCTTTCCAAAAATCTTTCTTTGTCTTTATCTGAATTATATTGAATTTCCAGAAGTTTTGCAACTATTTCTTTGTAAGCTCTTGCTGCTTTGCTTTTTGGATGGGTATGTACAACAGCATCTTTTAAGCTGAGAGATTTTTGGATAGTCAAATCTTCTGGAATCATACCTAGAATAGGAACTTCAAGCATGTCTCTTACTATTTCTGGTTGCAATTCACTATCATTTTTTCTAACTCTGGTTACAATAATTCCTTTGATTGGTTTCTTCATTTGCTCCGCGATTTTTATTGTTTTTAATGCATCAGTAATTGCAGGCATTTCAGGATTTGTTACTATTATTAATTCATCAGCAATTTTAATGGTGTTCATAGCTTCATTTCCCAATCCTGCAGAACTGTCAACAATTATATAATCTGCTAATTTTTTGAAGTCTTCTTTGAATTCACTTATTTTTTCGGATTTAATCTTCTTTAATTCTTTTATAGATAAGGATGAAGGCATTATTTTCATGCCTGATTCGTGTTCATAAACTGCTTCAGCAGGGTCTGCTTTTTTCAGAAGCACGTGATTCAGATTTATAGGAACTTCAGGAGAATTCAGGTGAATTCCTATATTAGGTGTTGATAGATTTCCATCAATAATTAAAACATCCTTGTCAAATGCATTCATAGCTGCACCTAAATTTATGGCTGTTGTTGTTTTTCCAACCCCCCCTTTTCCAGATGTAATGACAATTATTTTTTGCATTTTAGAAGATTTTAATAGCTTAAGATAGTAAAAATTGCTTTGTAGCCCTTATAAACTTTTCTAACAAATCAGCATATATTTTTAATTGCTCAAGATTTATATTTATTTCTTTCCCTTTGTAAAAAACCTTTAAAGTGACATTTTTTCTGAATTCACCAATTCTTTCTTTTTTTAATTCTTCTATTTTTCTTAACATGTCATAAAGTTCTAGCACCTTGAGAAATTCTTTGTCTTTTTTGAATAATTTTTTAATCTGTTCAATCTTCCCTACAGTGTTGGGAGAGATAGAAGAAATTTTTTTCTTTTTCTTAGCATGCTTGAGTATTTCACTAATGCTGGTTTCAATCATCCTTCTCCATCTAAGAAGAAGATTCAGAATTACGTCGCAGGTTTTGGTATATTTCAGACTAACATAAAGCAAATGATCTGCACTAATTTTTTCCTGAATAATGTCCTCCATTTTTAAATTTTAGAACTACACTTTACCAAGATTTCAGGGTTTTTATATTTATCTCAATTTTTTGTATTTATTTTAAAATTATTCCTTTTGCTTTCTGCAGGACATTTTTTGAGATTTCCAAAAATTCTTTAACTTTTTCGAGAGTTATTGTTTCAGAATTCATATTTTCTGTTAGAATAACTACTTTATCTTCTTTTACAAATTCAAACGGACTTTCTTTGTGCTTTTTTATAATTTCAAATAATTTTATTATTTTTTTTGTTTCTGTTTCAGATATATTATATCTTGGACAGCATTTTTCTAGAAATCTTTTAAAATTTATTTTTGAATTAGAAGATAATCTGATTCTTCCATATAGATATTCATATTGCAATACAGCATTAATGCAGTTTGCAATCCCGTTTTTTATTTCTGTGAGTATTTTTAATAATAATTTTTTCTCTCGAACTAAAGGGTATGTTACATATAGCAAATGTCCTGCTGTCTGGATTGTTTTCTCTGACTTTTCAAGATTTTCAAAGATTTTTTCCATGTTTTTTAGAAGTATTTGAAATTAATATGGATTTTGGTGATTTATTAACTCAACTCTAAAATAGTTTCTGCCAAATCTCCTGTTTTTTCAAGAGTTTCTTTTGCCTTTTTTTCAGAAACTCCTGTTTTTTCTATTACGGTTTTTATGTCTTCTTTAGATATTACATTTTCTTGTTCAGAAATATCTCCTGTAATCTGAAAACTTTCCTGTCCCTGCATTTTGATTTTTGTTACAGAAGGATTTTCAATAATTATTCTTGTATTGTCTGTTTTCTCAATAATAACTCTTGAAGCATTTATTTCTTCTTGGGCAATTCCCATTTGTTTCATCATTGCCTGCATTTTTTTGGGATTTAATCCGGGAAACATTTTAGAATAAAAAAGGTAGCACAATTCTCAGAGCAATTATCAGTATTATAAATATAATCACATGGGTTGGTTTCAGATTGAACTTGCTTTTATATTCCTCACCATATCTCATTAGCCCGCCAAATCCCGCAGGCATATGTATTCTGTCATCTGCCATGATTTAAGTAGAAATGGATAGTTTTTAAAAGTTGTTATATTTTTTATAATTCAATTGGAGAGGAATATTCTAATGATTCCAAACCGTATTTTTTTTCTTTTTCTTTGTGATATAAATTTCCATAAAGTTTGATTATTTTATTTTTTTAAAGATTTATATTTTTTAAGGTATATTTTAGATAAAATTATTAAACAATAGTTTTTAAAAGTTGTCGTGAGTTAATCAATTATGACAAAAAATAATTTTGATTTAAAACAAATTGAATCTAAATGGAGGAATTTTTGGGAAAAAGAGAAGATTTACAAATTCAATCCTCATTCCAGGAAAAAGATATATTCAATAGACACTCCTCCGCCATATGCTTCATCAGGGCATCTTCATGTCGGACATGCACTTCATTATACTCAGTTTGAAATCATAGCAAGAGTTATGAGATTACTTGGATATGAGGTTTATTTCACACCTGGTTTTGATGATAATGGGCTTCCTACTGAGAAATATGTTGAGGAGAAGTTGGGCATAAAGAAATCTGAGATAAGCAGAGCAGAGTTCAGAAAATTGTGTTTAAAAGAAAGTCAAAAAGTTGAGAAAGAATATATTGACAGGATTTTCAAGAAATTAGGGCATAGTTATGACTGGAGCCTTCTTTATACAACAATTTCTCCTGAAGCGCAGAAAGTGGCGCAAATGTCTTTTTTAAAATTGATTAAGAAAAAAGATTGCTACAGAAAAGAAGAGCCAGTTATTTGGTGCCCTTATCATGAGACTGCCCTTGCTCAGGCAGAGGTTGAAGATTTGACAAGAACTACTAAATTAAATTATATTGATTTTGATTTGGCAGAAGAAAATAGAAAAATAACTATTGCCACGACTCGTCCTGAGTTCTTGCCTGCCTGTGTGGGGATATTTGTTAATCCAAAAGATAACAGGTACAGGAATTTGATTGGGAAAAAGTTGATTGTTCCTATATTTAATCAAAAAGTAAAAGTAAGAACAGATGAGAAAGTTGATATGGGTTTTGGAACAGGTGTTGTTATGGTATGCACTTTTGGAGATCAGACAGATATTGAGTGGTGGAAAAAGCATAAATTAGAGTTAAAATCAATCCTTAATCCTGACGGAACGTTAAATGAAATGGCAGGAGATTATGAGGGGTTGAATATAGAAGAAGCAAGAAAAAAGATTTTGAATCATCTGGAAAAAGAAAAGAGAGTGAGAAAGCAGGAGGATTTGCAGCAGACTGTTGGAGCTTGCTGGAGGTGTAATACTCCTGTGGAATATATCGTGGCAAAGCAGTGGTTTGTTAGGACTTTGAAGTATAAGAGAGAGTTGATTAAAAGAGCAAAGGAGATTAAGTGGATTCCTGAGTTTATGAGATTAAGATTTGAAAACTGGACAGAGAATCTTGGTTGGGATTGGATTATTTCAAGACAAAGATATTACGGAGTTCCTATTCCTGTTTGGTATTGTGAAAATTGCGACGAGATTATTTTGCCTGAAGAAAATGAACTTCCTGTTGATCCTCTGGAAAAAGAAATGCATTGTCCTAAATGTGGGAATCTTGCCATTCCTGATTCAGATGTTTTTGATACTTGGATGACTTCTTCAAATACTCCTGAGATTGCATGCAGATGGCTGGAAAATCCCTCAAGATACAGGAAGATTGCTCCTATGTCTTTAAGACCTCAGGCTCAGGACATAATAAGAACATGGGCATTTTATACAATTTTGAAAAGCCATTTGTTATTTAATAGAAAACCATGGAAGAATGTTATGGTTGGAACATATGTTTTGGATTCAAAGGGAAAAGGTATGCATAAAAGCAAGAGGAATGTTGTCTGGGCAGATGAATTAATTGAAAAGTATGGGGTAGATTCTTTTAGATATTGGGTTGGAACAGCAACTATGGGAACTGATTTATCATTCAAAGAAAAAGAGCTTGTTGCTGGAAAAAAGTTTCTAACCAAACTTTGGAATGCTGCTAATTTTGTATTTATGAATTTAAAGAATTATAAAAAAAGTAAACCAAAGAAATTTGAAAAGATTGATTTGTGGATGTTGCAGGAGTTGTTCAAGGTTAGTGAAAGAGTAAAAAAAAATTATCTAGAGTATAATGTTGCAGGAGCAAAGAGGGAGGCAGAAGGGTTTTTTTGGCATATGTTTTGCGACAATTATCTTGAGATTGTTAAAAGAAGAATCTATAATGAAAAAGGTGATAAAAAAATTTCAGCGCAATATGTCTTATATAATTCTTTGCTAGCGATTTTAAAAATGATGGCTCCTATTGTTCCTTTTATCACAGAGGAAATTTATCAAGAGCATTTTAAGAAGTTTGAAAAAGATAAGAGTATTCATATCAGTGAATGGCCTGAAATTAAGATAAAGCATGATAAGAAACTTGAAGAGATTGGAAAATTATTTATGGATATTCTTTCTGATGTTAGAAAATTAAAATCCGAAAAAAATCTTTCAATGAAAAAAGAAATTATTTTAACTTTAGAAAAGGATAACTTAAAAGATGTGTTGGAAGATTTAAAAGCAGTTACAAATGCAATTGATATTAAAGAAGGAAAATTTAAGGTGGAGTTTAAATAAAAAATGCCAATTACAAAACAAGAACTTGAAGAAGTGATTGAAGAACTTGAACAGCACAAAGGAAAACATACTGAATTAATCAGTGTTTATATTTCAGCAGGTTATGATGTAAATGCTGTTCAGAGACAGTTGGAAGCTGAGAAGTCTACTGCCAAGAATATTAAATCCACTGCTACTAGAAAAAATGTTGGGGATGCTCTTGATAAGATTGTGAGGTATTTAAAAACACTGAAAAAAACTCCTGAAAATGGGTTGGCGATTTTTTGCGGAAATGTTTCAAAAAATGAAGGGCAGAGTGATTTGCAGTTGTGGGTTATTGAGCCTCCTTTGCCAGTTAAGATTAGGTTATACAGATGTGACAAGGAATTTGTTTTAGAGTCGCTGAAAGAAATGTTGGAAGTTTCTGAAGTTTTTGGTTTGCTTGTAATGGATAGGAAAGAGGCAACAATTGGTTTGTTAGAAGGAAAAAGGATTGAAGTTCTGCAAAAAATGACTTCTGGTGTTCCATCAAAAATTCGGGCTGGCGGGCAATGCCTTTCTCCAGATACTTTTGTAAAAACTAAAAAAAGGGGCAAAAATCTAAGAGAAGTCAAAAAAGGAGAAGAAATAAAGGCACTTGATTTAGGGTCCAATAAGATTATCTTTACTAAAATAAAAAATAAATGGAAGGTCTTAAAAGAGAAATATCTAGAAATTGATGTTGATCAATTGTATTGCCCTATTATTGCTTCAGAAGATCATGCTTTTTTTAAAAAAAAGAATGGAAAAATTGTTGAAATATTCGCTAAAGATTTGAAGAAAGGAGATTATCTGATTAATGCTAATGACAATGATGGATTATCTGATATGAAGATTACTAAAATTAAAAAAGTTAGTAAAAAAATAGAAATGATTGACATAGAGACTAAAAGCCATAATTTTATTGCCAATGGATTGGTGGTTCATAATTCATCACAGAGATTCCACAGAATTACAGAAGGATTAACCAAGGAATTCTACAAAAGGATTGCAAATGAAATGAAAAAAATATTTTTTGACATGCCAAAGCTCAAGGGAATTCTTGTTGGTGGACCAATTCCTACAAAAGACGAATTTTTAGATGATGAATATATGGTGACTCAATTACGAGAAAAGGTTATAGGAAGAGTTGATATTGGTGGCTCTGATGAATCTGGGTTGAAAGAGCTTGTTGAGAAATCACAAGATATTCTTGTAAACCAGGAAATAATTCATGAGAAAAAATTAATGGAGAGATTTTTTGAGACTTTAGGTGAAAGACCAGATATGGCAACACTTAAAGAACCAGACACAAGACAGGCTTTAGAATATGGTGCTGTTGAAACTCTATTTTTATCCAAGAAAACTGATAAAAAAATTGCTAAAGAACTAAAGAACATAGCAGAAAATATCAGTGCAAATATAGAGATTATTTCAACAGATACAGAAGA
>JAFCEV010000003.1 GCA_017608985.1 Candidatus Pacearchaeota archaeon | reverse complement strand
AGGAATAAGAATAATGGAAAATCTTTGGAGAAAAAGGCAGCAGATTCTTAATAATCACTTCAACCCATCTTCAATCTCAATCAATCTCTTTAACTTAGTTTCTCTTTCTTTACCATCAATTCCGCATTTGAAAAAATCAGCCCCAAAACCAAAAGCTAAATCAGCCAGAATATTTTCCTCTGTTTCACCACTTCTATGAGAAAAAATAATTTTTATATTATTATTTTTTGCAATCTTGCAAACCTGGCTTACATCTAATAAAGAACCTGTCTGATTTGGTTTGATGATTATTGCATTTATGCTTTTCATTTCAATAGCTTTTTTAAGCCGTTCATAATTAGTAACAGTCAAATCATCTCCGACAATTAGACTATTCGGAAATTTTTTCAGTAACTTCGCAAAACTTTCAAAATCTTCCTCTGAAAAGCCATCCTCAACATATACTAATCTAAAATTCTTAATTAAATTAGACAAGTATTCAAACTGCTCTTCACTTGTTCTATCTAGGGGAGGATTTTTATAAATATATTTCTTTCTTTTACAGAAACCTGAAGCAGCAACATCCACCCCCAAAGGCAAATTTATTTTTTTCAAAATCTCCAAAATTTCTTTTTCATTAAGAAAACTCTCCCAGGCGTTTTCATCATTTTCTCTTCCTTTGAAGTTTTTATCCCTTTCTTTTAATAAAAATTTAATTTTTTCTTTTGCTTTTTTATTTATTTCAAAAGCTTTTTTTACTGATTTTGAATTTGGGATTAATAAAAATTCTTGGAAATCTGGTTTTGATTTACTTCTTGAATGTTGCCCTCCTCCAACACAATTGCCAACTAATCTTGGAAGTTTTTTTGCATCTGGATTAATTAATTGCCAGACTTCTTTTTTCTGTTCTTTTGCAATTGCTTTTAAAACTGCTGATTCAAGTGCAAACAGAGTATTTGCACCAATTTGTCTGTCCATAATATCTTCAATTCTTCTCAAATCCTCAAACTTTTCAAGAATTTCTTCTGAGAAATAATCACTGAATTTTTTCAGAGTTTTTATTCCCTCCTCCAAACTTTTTTTGTATGACTTTGCCTCATATTTTCCTTTTGATTTTCCGTTTGGTGCAGAAGCTGAAAAACTACCTACATTTGTTTTAATAGTTACAAAAATAGTTTTTTCCTTTCTAGAATCCAGAATTGATTTAGCTGACACGCTCTTTATTACAACCATAAATTAGGGAAATAAAACTGCTTTTTATAGGTTTTGATTAATTAACCTTAAATATTCTTTAATAGGAAAAAATAAAGAAATAAGCCGAGTATCTAAGGGCATTTTTTGATTATTCATAAATAATAAATTATTTTAAAGTTTATAAGACTTATTGCATTAAATCACTCTTCTCCCCCTTCTTCAGAACTTTCTTCTGTCTGCTCGTCTTCTGGATTTGCCAGTTCCATTATCTCTCCTTCTTTAGCGATTTCTTCTTCCTCTTCCATTTCCATTTCTGTTCTTTTCTCTTCGCTGATTTTCTTTTCCTTAATCCTCTTCAACTCCTCTTCCCTCTTTTTTGGAAATGGTTTTTTGATAGATATTGGAAGAATATTTGATTCCAATTCAATCTCAGCAATTTTTAAAGCATCAAAATTTATTTTCTCTAAATCCTCCTGACTTATTTTTATCAGCAAAGGTGCATTCATTGCTATCTGAAGAGCCCGCGCTCCCAAAATCCTCGCTTTCTCATATTTGGAAAATTTTTGCTCATTCATTTTTATTAAAAATTTCTTTAAGTTCTGGATTTACTACTTCTCTAAATTTATTTTACTATTAAACTTATCTAATACTTTAAATGTTCCAGTTTCTAAATATCCTACTGGGTTTCCTTCAATAGATATAACATAATAATCTTTTTCCATTTTACTTTAAAGATTTTTCAATTTTTGAATAAATTTCATCCCAGACTTTTTCAGACAAATCTAAAATCCTGTATAGTTCTTCAGTCTTTAAACTCTTATCACCACCTTTTTGTATAGAAGAGATTACTCCTTTTGAACTTCCGATTGTAACTCTTACTTCACTAATATCTTCTTCTTCTAGAGTGGGGTCAACTATAAAATTATCACCTATTTTATGCACTGTTATGGGGATAATAATATCTTTTGCGAGAGGAATTTTTTCTTTTGTTCGCTCTCCGAATAAAACCTTCCCTTCTTTTTTATCATATACAGGAATTTTAGAATTTTTTAGTGCAACAATAGCCCCTATTCCTGAAGCGTCCAGCAGATTTCCGTCGTCATTTATAGAATAAATATCTATAAATACGGTCCAGACTTTTTCTCCTTTTTTTATGCATAGTTTTTCAAAATCTATGAATTCGCTTTCCCGGATTCCTCTGTCGATTATCCTTCCAAGTTCAATTGTTGGGAATTTTGGGGGGCCGTTCTCAAATCTTGGAGAACTTAAAGGAAGCAGTTCTGCAGATACAATAAGATTTCCTCTGTCAGGAGAATCAGGATATGGTTCCACAACATCCATTTTGACTCCTACAAAAACTTCTGTTTTTCCTATTTTGACTCTTGCTGAACCCTCTGCATTTTTCGAAATTCCTGTTTCAATTGTTATTTCCCTGAATTCATCAGGTTTTCTTCCATCAAATCTCTTTCCTTCCTCTAGATATCTTCTAATTCTTTCTCCTGTTATATCTGATGTTTCTATCATTTTATTTTTTTTCTTGTTTTTTTAGTTGTACTGGGATATTTATTTTTAATTCAAATTCTTTACTCTGACTTTTATTTAATTGTTCTTCAAGGAAATTAATATTTTCATTAAGTTCTTCATTAATAAATCTGGTATATTCATTGAGAGATTTCTTAAATGATTCATATTTCTCCTTTGTTAAAACTTTTGTACGAACATTTTTGATTTCTTCAGGTAATACTAATCTATGACTGTGTTCTATATTTTCACCTTTTTTATAAACTCTTATAAGATATTCCTGTTCCTCATTCATTTTTCATCCTCCAATGATTCTTTCAGGGCTTTTTTCTGAACTTCATAAATCTTAGCTGTGGCTTTTTTTGCAAGCCCAAGCACTTCTTTTAATTGTTCTTTTGTAATTTTTCCATCCAGTTGTAGATGAGTTATTTCTCCACTTTTTGTCAAAGTTATAGGTATATCTGTTGCTCCTTCTCCTTCTTCCCAATCTTCCTCGTCTTTACTGACATCTACAACTAATTGTTTATCCAGTTTTCCTATTGAAACACTTGAAACCAATTCTCTCATGGGAATTCCTGCATGTGCCAGAGCCATTGCAGCAGCATTAATTCCTGCACAGCGGGTTGAAGCATTTGCCTGAATAATATTTATATGGACTTCAATTACCATATTAGGATATTTGCCAATCATCAGAACAGGTTCCAAAGCCCATTCAGTTATCTTGCTAATTTCAATGTTTCTTCTGCTTGGTCCAGGACGAATTCTTTCGTTAACAGAAAAACTTAGCATATTGTAATTGCATCTTAGAGTTCCTTTTTCAGGATCTTGTGAATGCTGAGGATGCATTTTTTTTGGGCCATAGACAGCAGCAAAAGCAATTGTGTCTCCGAATCTGAACATAGCACTTCCGTCTGCATTAGGGATGATCCCCACTTTTGCCTCCATCTTTCTTATTTCGTCAGGTTTTCTTCCGTCAGGACGCTTGAATATTTTTGCTGTCATTTCTTCTCCTTTTCAAACCATTTTTTAATTTCTTCTGTGAGTCCGCTGACAAAGGATTTTTCAGTCACGAACAATATTGCTTTTTTTGCGTAAAGTTCATTTTCTATTTTATCTCCTTTAATCCATATTAATCCGTTCTGTCCGACAGTTATATTGCATCCTGTCTCATTTTTTATTAAATTTATCATGCTTCCTTCTTTTCCTATGACTCTCGGAACTTTATTTGGATTTACTTTTATAATTAGCCCCTCATTTATTTTTCCAAGCCCTCTAGATTTTATGCTCAAATCTATTCCTCTTTTGTTTATTCCGAATATCTTTGCAACCACCATATCTCCTATATCCATAATTTCTTCCAGAGCATCTTTGTTCACATAACGGGGAACCTCTGCCAGTGGCAAAAATGCGGTTTCTGCAGTTCCTACATCTATAAGCCAGCCATTCATAGTCAGATTTTCAACCTTTCCTATAACAACATTTCCTCTTCTCGGTTGATAAACTCCTGATAGGGGAATTACCTTCACCAGTCTGTTCACTTCTTCAGAAAGCCCGTATCTGAGAGCAATAATTTCTTCCCCTCTTTTTTCTGTTCCTTCTCCAGGCAGAAAATCATTTCCTTTAACAATTGATTCTCCAGGTATTACTATTTTTCTTTCAGCCATATGAAATCCTTCTGTATAGATGAGCTAAGAATCTTTGATTTCTTCTTATTCATTTTCTTCCTCCTTTATCTCCTCTGTCAAAGCACCCCCGTGCGTCACCGAATTTATTTTATCATAAAAATCCATAATCATACCTGAAGGAACAGCGACGATAACTTCTAAACTTCCGTCATTGAGCCATTTTTCTTCTTCTTTATACTGGTTTATTGTTCCGTAAACTTTTCCTGTGTAAATTGCAGGAATATTTATTTTTACTCTTTTTGTCTCCAATCTTATCGGAATAATTTTGCTTATTGCTTCAACAATTTCTTTTATCTGGTTTTCTATAGGCACATTCTTTATATTTACATGAGCCTGCTCAAGTGCATTTTTAATTCTTTCAGCTGTATGCGGGTTTCCTGTTTGTGAATCAACTGAATTTCTTGTTAAAAAATCAACAACTTGTTTGAATTTTTTTTCCTGTTCAGCATCACGATGTTCTTGTGTCAGAAGAACCTCGCCGTTTTTGACAATTTCCTTTATGATTTCATTTGTGTCTGTAGTTCCAAAAGCGTTTTCTAAATCAGAATTAGAAGCAACAAAACCTTTTTTAGAATCTGTAAAAATTCTGTCTCCTTCTGCTTCTATGAAAGAAATCTCTCCTTTTTTGAATTTGAGAGCATTATTCATATCAACAATAATCTCAAAATTTTTTCCTGCTTTTTTAATTCTTGCTAATGTGTTAGTCATCCTTTTATAAACCCCTTTAATTCATCTCCAACAATCCTCTGAAATTTCCTTTCACTGCTTTTAATATAAACGAGTTCAAATCTGTTTATATTAAATTTTTTTTCCTGTATTTCCCTGAAAATTTCAAGAACTATTTTTATTCCTTTTTTAATTGTCAAGTCTTCTTTATATCTTTCTCTTAATTTTTCTTTTATTTTATCATCGTTTTCCCCAATAGCGTTTGCATGATATGAAAGATAATTTCCTGTTATGTCACTCGTGAATAATTCTGGTTTTTTCTCATTGATTCCCGCAACCATAAGAGAAACTCCAAAAGGTCTTGCACCCCCATATTGTGTGAACTGCTGTTTTATGTTTGCTATTTCTTTGATTACTGACTCAGGTTCTATGGGAGAGTCATAAGTAACTCTGTGTTGCTGTGCCAGAACCTGTCCTTTTTCAACCAAAATTCTTGCATCAGAAAGAATTCCTGCAACACTTGCCATAATATGCATGTCAATTTCATGAATTTTATTCGCGGATTTTTGAACTACGAGTTTATCTTCTATTCTTTTGTCTGCGATTATGAAAACCCCGTCAGAACAAACCATGCCGACACTCGCGCTTCCAAGCCTGACTGTCTTTTCAGCATATTCTACTTGTAGCAAAAGTCCTTCTGGTGAAAACATCGTCGCAGTTCTATCATAACCCATTGCTTGATGTTGTATTTCTGTTGGTAAATCCATTTTCTAATCTTAGAGAATTTTATAATAAATTTAACTTTTTCTTCTCTTCAAAAAAACCAAAGAAATCTGAGTTTTTAAGGCTTTCTATTGTTATTTTGTAACTTCAATCCTTTCTTTTAATAAAAATTTAATCTCATTTTCTGCTTAATCCTTTTAATGTTCCGCTTACTTTTTTCACAGTCATCTTATCAGGCCAGACAACAAGTGAAGCCCGAACATTATTAACTCCATTTCTATTTACAGAAATAATAGCTTTGTCTTTTCCTGTTTTAATAAATTTCAATCCAACTTTAGACATGCCTAAAATACCTAAAAAATCTTTAAGAGCTTTTTCAATGTTTTCTTTTGGATTCTTGCCTTCTACTAAAAGATATCTTTTTTTCTCTCGCATTGATGGTTTAAGGGGTTTCATGTTTTAAAGAAGAAAACCATCTATAAAAATCTTTATAATTTTGGATTGATTAATCTTACTTTTTTTAATTAATTATCCTGAAAAAATATATAAAGCAAATTTCCCACTTAAATTTATAAAAGGCGGGATTAAAGAGAAAAATGGAAATTTGTACAATCGGAGGTTATGAGCAAGTTGGAAAAAATATGACAGCTGTAAAAGTTGATGAAGATGTTTTTATTTTTGATATGGGCTTATATATCCCGGGAATCGTGGAACTTCAGGAAGAAAATCTTTTAGAATATGCCTCCAGATTTAAGAAAGGAAAACCTATACAGAGATATACTGAACAGAAACTGAGGGAGTTCGGAGCAATTCCTGATGACAGAGTTCTTGATAAACTTGGATGGAGAAACAAGGTAAGGGCTATCTTCATAAGCCATGCACACCTGGATCATGTTGGAGGGGCACCTTATATAGCAAACAGGTATCCTCAAGCAACAATTTATGCAACTCCTTTTACTATGAAAATCTTGGAAGCGATTGTAGAGGATGAAAAAATAAAAATTAGAAATAGGTTAAGGACAGTTAAACCTGATTCAAGCCACATAATCAAAGGAAAGAGTGGAACATACAAAATAGATTTTATTCATGCTACTCATTCAACAATCCATTGTGTTTTTCCTGCTCTTCATACAAAAGAAGGAATTTTCTTTTATGGCTTAGATTTAAAATTTGATAATTACCCTACTTTGGGGCAGCCTCCGAATTACAAAAAATTAAAAGAAATAGGGAGGAAGGGAGTGAAAGTTTTAGTGGTGGATGCTCTTTATTCAGGTACAGAAACAAAACCGGGAGGAGAGAAAATAGCAGAGCATATGTTGGAAGATGCATTTTCAAAATTGCGAGGCAGAAATTCTGCATTTTTTGCAACAACTTTTTCTTCGCATATAGAGAGATTAAATAACATAGTAAAATTTGCAAGCAAAACAGGGAGAGAGATAGTTTTTTTAGGAAGGAGTTTAAACAAATATGTGGATGCAGCATCTAAAGTCAATTCCTGCCCTTTTCGGAAAAAAATAAAATTAATTAAATATAGAAGGCAAATTGAAGCTTTTCTGAAAAAATTGGAAAAAAACAGAGGGAGATATTTTGTTGTTTGTACAGGGCATCAGGCAGAAGAGAATTCTATTCTTGATAGAATTATAAAAGGGCAGACAAGTTTTAATTTTAAATCAGGAGACCATATCCTTTTTTCTTCAAGCGTAATTCCTGTTCCTGTAAATATTCTTGCCCGTGAAAGACTGGATAATAAGCTGAGAAAAATTGGTGTAAAAATT
The DNA here is from genome assembly GCA_017608985.1 of Candidatus Pacearchaeota archaeon. GTDB lineage: Archaea > Nanobdellota > Nanobdellia > Pacearchaeales > GW2011-AR1 > JAFCEV01. Next base: position 15,791 of record JAFCEV010000003.1, on the reverse strand, counting down.
CAGGCTGATGTCCATGTTCATGGGCATGGAAGCAGGGAAGACATGAGAGATTTGTTTGAATTATTAAAACCAAAACATGTAATTCCTGCGCATGGAACTCTTCAGCAAGAAACACCTTTTATTGAACTTGCTTCAGAATATGGATATAAACTCGGTGAAACTTCTCATTTATCTTCAAATGGAAAGCTCCTGAAACTTTAAAATGGTAAGGGAAGACATATTAGGAGGATTAAGAAATGCATTAAGCAGAGGGGAATCTTTGAACCAGGCGATGAGAAGTTTTCTGAACGCAGGCTATAATAAAGAAGAAATTGAAGAAGCTGCAAGAGCTTTGGAATCAGGTGTTCAACAACCTGTTCAGCAGGTTCAGCCTCAACCAGCAATTCAACAGCCAATTCAACAAACTCAAAAAACTCAGTCAACGCCCCAACAACCTGTTCAGCAACCTGCAGTTGTTCAGAAGGTTTCAGCATATGGGCAAACTGTTCAGCCAGTATCTCAACAGCCAATTCAACAAACTCCTTCTGTTCCACAGAAAGTTTCAGCTTATGAATCCCCTCAAAAAAAGCCCAGAGGAAAAGCAATAATTTTTATTCTTGTGGCTATGTTAATTCTTTTGCTTGGAATACTTGTCGCAGTATTTTTCTTTAAAGAAGAAATTATATCTTTTTTTAATACTTAAAATATATTACTCTGCAGAATTATTCTTTAAGAAGTTATATGTTTGGGAATTGATTATTAATTAACTACAATTATCTTTAAATACTTCAGGATAATTCTTTTTTCATGGCACGATTTGCACACATTTCTGATGTACATCTTGGAGGTTGGAAGCAACAGCCAATGCAGGAATTAAATTTTCAGTCTTTTAAAAAAGCAATAGATATTTGCATAAAATCAAAACTTGATTTTGTGTTGATTGCGGGAGATTTGTTTGATTCTGCATATCCTTCTATAGAAATTCTTAAAGAGACTTTTTCAGAATTTAAAAGATTAAAAGAAGCAAATATTCCTTGTTTTATTATTGCAGGCTCTCATGATTATTCTGTTTCAGGGAAAACTTTTTTAGATGTTCTTGAGAAAGCAGGTTTCTGTAAAAATGTTGAGGATTTTGAAAAAAGAGATGATTCTCTAATTCTCAACCCCACTGTTTACAAAGGTTTTGCAATTTACGGGTATCCTGGAAGAAAATCAGGACTTGAAATAGAAGAACTTAGAAAAATAAAACTTAATGATTCTCCTGGTATGTTTAAGATTCTTATGCTTCACACAACAATTGACAAGGCAAGAGGAACTCTTCCTGTGGATGCGCTTGAGGTAGAATCTCTTCCTTCTGCAGATTATTATGCTTTAGGGCATTTACACATAGATTTCCAGTATCAGAATTTTGTTTATCCTGGCCCTGTTTTTCCGAACAATTTTCAGGAACTTGAGGATTTAAAGTCAGGAAGTTTTTACATAGTTGATACAGAAGTGGAAAACACACTTGCTAAAATAGAATTAAAAATAAAAGAAGTTTTAACATTAAATATAGAAATTAAAAATGCTCTGACTGCTACGCAAAAAATAATATCAGAACTGGAAAAAAAAGAATTGGAAGATAAGATAATTCTCCTGAGGATTTCCGGTCAGTTGGAAAAAGGCAAAACGTCAGACATAAAATTCCAGCAGATAGAAGAATTTGCCAAAAAACAGAACGCTTATTTTGTTTTGAAAAATACCCATGACTTAAAATTGAAGGAATCAGAAATGGAAATTGAAATTGGAGATTCTGAAAATATAGAAGAGGAGACTATGAAAATCTATTCAGAGCAGAATCCCTCTGAATTTAACAAGCTGATTCCTCAGTTATTAAATGTGCTTTCTTTAGAAAAACAGGAAGATGAAAAATCAGAAGTTTTCATAAACAGACTAATGGACGGAACCAAGAAGATTTTGAAGTTTTAAAATGAATAACATTCACTTTTGAAGGAGAAAATAAAAATGAACATAAAGAGAATAATTTTAAATAATATTAGAAGTTACAAGGAGCAAGAGATAATTTTTCCAGAAGGCTCTACGCTCCTTTCAGGAGACATAGGTTCTGGCAAAACTTCTGTACTTCTCGGAATAGAGTTTGCTCTGTTTGGGTTGCAACCTGGACAGAGAGGTTCTTCATTATTAAGAAATGGAGAAGATAGAGGAGGAGTTGTCCTGGAATTTGAAGTTGAAAACAATAATATAATAATTGAAAGAACTCTGAAAAGAGGAAAGACAATTTCTCAGGGTTATTGTGCAATAACTATTAATGGCGACAAAAGAGAGATTTCTGTTACAGAATTAAAAAACCTGGTTCTTGAAATTTTAAATTATCCTGCAGAATTCGTGAAAAGACAAAATCTTCTGTACAAATTTACTGTTTATACTCCTCAAGAAGAGATGAAACAGATAATTCTTCAGGATTCTGAAACAAGAATGAATACTCTACGACATGTTTTTGGAATTGATAAATATAAAAGAATTATTGAGAATACTTCTATTCTGACTTCAAAGATAAGAGAGGAACGAAGACTGATGGAAGGAATAACTTTAAATTTAGAGCAGGATAAAATGGAGTTGCTTTCAAAGGAGGAAGAACTTGAGACAAAACATCATAATCTTATTTCAATTGAAAAAGAACTTTTTTCAAAAACTCAGGACAGAAAAAAAATGCAAGAAGAGAAAGATGAAGTTTCAAAAAAAATAAAAGAAAAAACCACTCTTCAACAACAGATTGAAAAATTAAAAATAATTGTCTCAAATAAGAAAGAAACAATTTCCAGCAACAATGAAAGAATAAAAGAACTCAAAAATCAGGTGGCTCAATTGGAGAAATTTTTCTTTGATGAATCTGAGATTAAAAAAATTGAGGCAGAAATTGGTGTTAGGAAAAAAGAAAGAATAGAATTTGAGGAAAAGAATCTTCAGATTGCATCTAAGATACATTCGCTGGAAAACCAGAATACTAAAAATGAAGAGATCAAGAATAAGATAATGCATGTAGAAATTTGCCCGACTTGTTTGCAGGATGTTGCACCTAATTACAAAAGCAATGTTCTGAATAAACTTGATTCAGATACTTCAAGAAACGTAAGACAGATACAGGAACTGACACTGGAAAAACAGGCTGTTTCAAAAAAAATATCAGATATAGATTCTGAAATATCTGCCAGAGAAAAGAGAATTCACGAGTTGAATTTATTAAAAATAAAAATAGAGGGTATAAAAGAGAAACAGAGTAACATAAAAAAACTTGAAGCCTTAAATACTTCACTTGAGAAAGATATGGAACTTCTTCTAGAGCATAATAAAATCCTTGAGCAGTCTATTTCTCAATTGAAAAAATATGACAGTATTTTTGAAGTGAAAAGCAAACTTCTTGAAGAAGCTTTACAAAAAGAAAGAATGGCAGAAATCAAAGTTGCTGAACTTAAAAAAGAGATAGATTTTTTTTCAAAACAGACAGAGGAACTCAGGGAAAAGATAAGAAAGACAAGGGAAGTTAAAAAGAGATTAGATTATTTAGGAGAACTGGAAAACTGGCTATCCCAAAAATTTATCTCACTCATATCTTTTATAGAAAAGAATGTTATGATAAAACTGAAGGCAGAATTTTCAAAATTGTTTTCTGAATGGTTCAGTATGCTTGTTTCAGATGCATTTAATATAAGGCTTACAGACAATTTTACACCTCTTGTTGAATATCATGATTATGAAATTGATTATTCCTATCTTTCAGGTGGAGAACGGACAGCAGTTGCACTTGCTTATCGGCTTGCATTGGACCAGGTAATCAATTCTCTTCTTAGCAAGATAAAAACAAAAGATTTAGTTATCCTCGACGAGCCGACAGACGGATTTTCTGAACAGCAACTGGACAAGATGCGGGATGTTCTTCAACAACTTGATATAAAACAAATAATCATTGTTAGTCATGAGCAGAAGATTGAAGGGTTTGTTGAAAATGTTATACGTTTCAAAAAAGAAAGAGGGGTTTCTCAGAAGGACAGTACTTCCGAAAGTTGATGGAACCAACTGGATTTAGTTTAATATTCTACGAAATAGACTGCCCTTTGGAAGGACATATTGAAATAGGAACATCTTACATATATAATCCGGAAAAGTTTTTTGCTACGGGAGCAAGATATTTTTATTCCATTAAAAATTGCTTGGATAAGGATATAACAATTTTAGAATTAACAAATTATGATAATGGAAAAATAGGAAAAATAATAACAAAAGAATGGCTTGAAAGTTTTCCAGAAGGTTATGAGGTATTAATTTATAACAATCTCAAAAAATACTTGCACTAAGGAACATACATTTATTGCAGAAGCACAAGAGCAGAAAGATCCAAACACACAGTATAAAACAAAAATTTATTTTAAGTTCAATTAATTCACCAATAAGATTTTCAACAGATTTTTAAATTTCAGAACCAATAGATTTGTCAACTTTCGGGAGGTACGAAGAATAGAAAAATTTATAAAAGGACAATACTCTCTATTTTTATATCTTGATTATTCTATACTATCAAAATGGATGAAGAATTAAAAAAATCAATTTTAAAAACAGGCACAACTATTTTAGGAATTGTTTGTAAAGACGGAGTTGTAATGGCTGCTGATAGGCAGGTTACAGCAGGGAATATTGTGTTAAATAAAAAATATCCTAAAGTTACTAACATAAATGATTACTTAGTTGGCTCTTGGACAGGAGGAGTTGCTGATGCTCAAAGACTTGGAAAATTAATTGCAGCAGAATTAAGATTAAAAGAATTAAGGTCAAAAGTGAGACCAACAGTAAAACAAGCGGCAAATCTCGTTTCTACAATAACTTATTCTCAGATAAGACAATTATCAACAATTCCTTCAATAGTAGGAATGCTTGTAGCAGGATTTAACGAAGATGGTTCTATTGAACTGTATAGTGTTGAACCTGCAGGAAGTGTTTACAAGGTAGAAGATTACGACGCGAACTTTGGTTCAGGTATGCCTTATGTTTTAGGACTTTTAGAAAGGCAATATAAGGAAGGTATGACAGTTAATGAAGGAGTTGAATTGGCAATGGAAGCTTTGAAATCTTCAACACAGAGAGATATAGGTTCAGGTTTTGGAATTGATGTATTTACAATAACAAAAGAGGGGATAAAAAAAGTAATTGAAAAAGAGATAAAACCAACTTATTGAATAAAGTAATTCACAATTAATAATTTAAAAAATAAAATGGATATTCTGAAGAATATAAAAGAAAGACTTAATGAAAATATAACTGATGCAAGTTTTGAAGGTGCAAATATAGTTTTGTACACAGACAGCGAAAAGTTTTTCAGAGAAGGGGAAGGAAAGATAAAAAAGATAGTTGATGATATAAAAAAGAGAATTGAACTCAGGGCAGACCAGAAAATTCTTCCAGAGCAGGAAGAAGTTGAAAAACAAATAAAAGAGATAGTTCCAAAAGAAGCAGAACTGACAAATGTGCTTTTTGATTTTCACAGAAGTATTGTGGTTATAGAATCTAAAAAGCCAGGTATGGTTATTGGTAAGCAAGGTTCTATTCTGGAAGAAATAAGAAAAAAGACTTTATGGACTCCGCAGATTCAGAGAAGTCCCGCAATTAAAAGCAAAATAACTGAAAATATTCGTGAAGTTCTTTACGCGAATAACAATTACAGGAGAAAATTCCTGAACAGCGTCGGAGAAAAAATATATGAAGAATGGAATCCTGAAAAAGCAGATATTTGGGTTAGATTAACTTTTTTAGGAGGTGCAAGGCAGGTTGGAAGAAGTTGTATATTGTTACAGACACCAAAATCCAAAATTCTTTTGGATTGTGGAATTGATGTAGCTTCTCAGGGAAAGGAAAAATTCCCCTTTTTTAATATTCCTGAATTTGATATTTCCCAGTTAGATGCAATAATAATAAGCCATGCACACCTGGATCATGTCGGACTACTTCCTTATATCTATAAAATGGGTTATAAAGGACCTGTTTATATGACGACTCCAACAAGAGATATAGCAGCTCTGTTAGCTCTGGATTTTATTGGTGTGGCTTACAAACAAGCAGCTACTCCTTTATTCAATTCTGCAGATATAAAAGAGATGGTTAAACATAGTATTTGTTTAAACTACAATGAAGTCACAGATGTAACTCCAGATGTCAGATTAACTTTTTATAACGCAGGACATGCTTTGGGCTCTGCCATGGTTCATTTAAATATCGGAAATGGTGCACATAATTTGTTGTATGCAGCAGATTTCAAATACGCACGTTCAAGACTTTTGGATCCTGCAGCAGCAGTTTTTCCAAGGGTTGAAACAGTAATTACAGAATCTACTTATGGTTCTAAAAATGATATTCTTCCTCCAAGAGCAAAATCTGAAGAAGAATTGTTGGATATAATTAAAAAAACTATTGACAGAGGAGGCAAGATTTTGATTCCTGAGTTGGGTTTGGGAAGAGCACAAGAGACTATGCTTGTTATTGAAGATGCGATTAGAACAGGAAAAATGAAGAAAGTTCCAATTTATATAGATGGTATGATATGGGATATTAATGCTATCCACACAGTTTATCCTGATTTTCTGAGCAACAAAGTGAGGTCAGAAATTTTTCAGGATAAAAATCCTTTTGTTTCAGATATTTTTTCAAGAATAGGTTCTCCCCAGGAAAGAAAACAGGTTGTTGAGGGAGGTCCGTGTGTTGTATTAGCTACTTCAGGTATGCTTGTTGGCGGTGCATCAGTAGAATATTTCAGAGAGTTTGCAGGAAATAAAAATAATTCAGTAGTCTTTGTATGTTATCAGGGGGTTGGAAGTTTAGGGCGACAAGTGCAAGAAGGGTTAAAAGAAACAAAAATGATTGTTGACGGCAAAGAAGAAAAAGTAGAAGTAAATTTGGATATTCATACAGTTAATGGATTTACTGCACATGCAGGAAGAAATGAGTTGTTATCTTTTTTCAACAATATGAAACCAAAACCAAAAAGAATAATAATCAACCACGGAGAAGTTTCAAAATCTTTGGACTTGGCTTCAGCGCTTTATAAATTAAACAGAGTTGAGACAAATGTTCCGAGAACTCTGGAGACTTTGAGATTGAAATAGTTATTAGATAGATTTTAAAATTAGTTTTTCTTTTAATACTTATGAGAAAGAAAGAAAAATGGGTGCAAAAAGTAAAAACAGTATCTACTTTTCCTCCAGAAAAAATATTTACTAAAGATGCTGAGACTATTGCAAAAGTAATGTCTAAAAAAGAGATTAGCCCAAAAGGAATTGGTTCAGCTATAAAAATGATTCAGTATTTTATTAATCGTTCTGGAAAAGGACTTTCTAAAAAAAGAAAGCAAGAATTAGAAAAAGCGAAAAAATTGCTTCAGGAAAAAAATAAAAAAGGGAATAAAATAAAATGAAGCATAATCTAAAAATTACAGCAATAATCCTGTTGATGTTTTTAGCAACACAATTTATAGGTTTATATGTAATTGACCATTACTCTAAAAATGATTTGCCATTTGGTTTAGAGGCTCCTGAACTGGAGGGAAACATAGAATATAACCAGGCATTTGCATCTATAATTATTGCTTTTGTTATTGCGATTGCACTTTTACTTTTGCTGACGCATTTCAAAGTTGAATTTCTTCTCAAAGCATGGTTTTTTTTGGTTGTAGTTGTTGCACTTGTGATTTCTCTGATGGCCCTTATACCTTCAATTAAATATGCTGTCTTAATTGCATTTTTGATAGCTCTGCCTTTAGGACTTATAAAAATTTATGGGCAGGATTTTCTCGTTCATAATATTACAGAATTATTTATTTATCCTGGAATTGCAGCTGTCTTTGTTCCTATTCTGAATGTGGTTACGGTAATTGCCCTCTTAATTGTAATTTCTGTTTATGATATGTGGGCTGTCTGGAAATCAGGAATTATGCAGAAAATGGCAAAATATCAGATACATAATCTGAAAATTTTTGCAGGATTTTTTGTACCTTATATTTCAAAAAGAACAAGAACAAGATTAAAGAAAATGAAAAAATCAGATTTAAAAAAGAAAAAAGTTAAAGCGAATGTTGCTATACTTGGTGGTGGAGATGTTATATTCCCAATAATTGCAGCAGGAGTTATGCTTAAAACTTTTGGATTTTATTCTGCTTTATTAGTAATTGTAGGAGCTCTTTTAGGATTAGGTTATTTGCTTCTTTTGTCCAAGAAGAAAAAATTCTATCCTGCAATGCCATTCATTTCAGCAGGAATTTTCCTTGCAATAGGAATTAGTTATTTGGTTTTTTGATTTTTTTTGACAATAAAAAGATTTAATTTAGGTATTCCAATAGAATTTGTAGAACGAACTAAATCTTCCAAATATTCAATTCTTTTGAGAGGTTCAATACGGGTTATATTTGCAATGCTTATTTTTTGCGGAAGTTCAGTTTCAGTTCTTGCACGTTTGATAAAAGTTCCATCTCTAAGATAGAATCCCCCCTCTGATAAAGAAGGTTTCAGATAAACATATCCTGGTGAATAATTATCCCTATGACATATTTCTTCTAAAATCTTTTTATTTATAATCTTTCTAACTTGTTCTCACTTAATAAAAGTAACAAATAGCAAGATTTATAAAGCCCGAAATATATTGGATTTTATGGGAAAAGAACATAGCACAGTTAAAAAATATATAGAAAATATAGCCTTAAATAACGGGGTTTCTATTGATTTTTACGGAGATTTTGACAGAAGACTTAAGGCTGATAAATCAAAATCAATTCAAGAATCAGGAACTTATGAACATTTTTGGAATTCTCTTTTTCACGAGTTTAAAGATGAAATTGAGAAGATTAAGTTTCTTTATCAAGAAAAAGATAAAGAATTGCCATTATCTTTTGGGAAAAATTTGGCTAGAAAATTAGGTTTTAATGTGAAACCAAAAACACAAGAAGGGGAAATAAAAAAAGAACAACTATCTCCCATTATGATTAGAAAGAATTTTCCTACACTTAATGTAATAATATCTAAAGAGGAATGGAAATTATTAAATGTTCTTGCAAAAGATAGTCACGGATTTAGTGCCCCTTATGTAATGATGCCTGAACCTCTTAACCACCAAGTAAATATTCCTTTAGAAAATATAGTTGAAGTAAAATTCAAATCTTATGATTTTTTAAATAAATCTTATAACAAAAATTAAAATGCTCGTAAAACAAGAATTAATCAATAAAGTAAAAGATTATTTTGCTCTGAATATTTATGAGACAAAAGTCTGGTTAGCTTTGCTTGGAAAAGGAACTGCTTCTGCAGGCGAGATTGCAGAGATTTCAGGAGTTCCAAGAAGCAGAACTTATGATGTTTTGGAAAGTCTGGAGAAGAAAGGATTTGCTATTGTAAAGCTTGGAAAACCAGTTAAATATATTGGTGTAAAGCCAAGAATGATTTTGGAGAAATTAAAAAACGATGTAAGAAGAAATGCAGAAGAGAAAATAACAAATTTGTCAAATATAAAAAGCACAGACGAATTTTCAAAACTTGAAAATCTCTATAAGACAGGAATAGCTCCAATAAAAGGGGAAGACATTACTGCTGCCTTACAAGGAAGATTAAACATTTCAAATCATCTTAAAGATATTTTACAAAATGCAAAGAAAGAAGTAATAATTTGTACAAGTGCAGATGAGATAAAGTCTAAATTAAAATTATTTCAACAAACTTTTTCAAATTTGAAAAAATCAAATATAAAAATAAGAATGGCTTTGTCAGGAGATGGGATATTAATGAAACAATTAGAAAAATTACTTAATATCTCAATTAAAAAAATTAATATAGATACAAAATTTTTTATAATGGACAGAGGAGAAATGTTATTTTATATCTCGAAAGGCGGAGACAAAGAAGATATTGCAATCTGGCTTAATTCTGAATTTTTTTCACAAGCTTTTGCTATTCTCTTTGAACAGGCTTTGGGAGGAAGAAAATGAATAAAAAAACATTAGAAAATAATATAGAATATTATCATGAAAGATTTGATAAAATAATTGAATTATTTAGGGAAGGAGAAGAATATGTTTTAAATAGAGAAAGCAATAAAATAAAATCTTTGGTTAAAGAATATAAAGAGAATTTTAAACAAAATCCTGATTATTTAAACACATATGTTTCTTTTATGGAGGCATTTATTTTGAAGAAATAAAGATGGAAAAAAAGATTTAGTTGCGCTTTATAAAATTACAAGGATAAAACCTAATAAAAATGTTATGACTCAGGGATATGCATATGCTTTGTTGATTTATAAAAAGAATAAATCCATTCCAGAATATGTTTTATTTGATAAAGATAGCAATAAAACTTTGGAATCTAAAGTAGCTTCAAAGGAGTTTAGAACAAAAGAGAAGAGGGGATGCAAACAATTAAATAAAAAAGATTCTTTTAATTACATATGAAAAACATAGCAAAAATTTTAATTCCTCTTGCTGTCTTAAGTTTATCTAGTTGCAAGACAGTCCAGGAAGGAGCAATTTATAAAACAAGAAAATATATTTGGGAAGTTCAATTTTATCAAGAGATGGCTAGAACAAAATGGTCTGATCCAAAAAGGACTTTTGTAGTTACAGATTCAGTAAGCTTTGTTATAGAAGGACTTCCAAAAATACCTCTTAAAAGTGAGTCATATTTGGAAGATAAGAAATATCCCTCACAAGCCAAAAAGCATAAATATTTTTCTTGGAAAAATTCTAAAAAATTATACAGATTGCTTGAAAAATGAAATATTGGAATAAAAAAGATATAGGCAAGGTTCTTGTTTATAGAACTTTATATGACCAAGAGAATGAGCAAATAGCGATTGTCAAAACTTATGAAGAAACTTCAAATGTAATAAAAGCAGTAAATTATCCTATTGCATTAAATTCAAGATTATTTATTCTTGGTTTGCCAAAAATTCAAGAAAAGAAAGATAAAAATTCTCTGAAAAATGCAGGCGATTGGTATTTTGTTAAAAGAGTTTCAAAAGAAGAAAGGCAAGAGCTTGAAAGAATTTTAAAGTCTAGGAAAGAAATCTCAGATGTTTTTTAATTCAAGAATATTCATATCTCTGATTTTCTTTTTATTTTTTTTCTTCCAAGAATTCAAAAAGTCATTTAAGCTGAAATTTACTTTTTTTTTCGAATAAATTCTTTTTTTGTCAGAAAAAGTTTTTTTATGTTTTTTCCTGAATTTTTCAACATGCTTTTTATCTTTTAGAAAAGGGCCTTTATAAATTATCTCTGGTCTTTTTTTAACTACAAAGAAATATTTTGCGCTCTTTTTATTTCCATAACTAAAACCCTTTTTTTTAATATAAAAAAATTTATTTATTTCTTTTGTAAGGTGATTGTAAAATTTTAATAATTTGCTTCCTGCAATATCTCCCGCCTGCTTGTCTGTTTTTGTTTCTATTAATATAAATTCATACTTCTTTTTCTTTGCATCTGCTTTTATTTTTTCCAAATCTGTTTTTTTAATCTCAAATGCTTTTATTGAAGGATTCCTTAAGAATTTTTTGCAAGCTTTCTGAAATTTTTCAAAAGTTTCATAAGACAAAGCAGCCAGTGCATTTCTTGATTTATATGTCGAATCAACCAGCACAATAGGAGAATCTAATTTTGCACTATTCATATCCATCAGGGCAATTTGTCTATTTCTGTAATGTTTTTCAATGTCAATTACAACTTTTTCAGAGTTCATTTTTGTAACCGCATTTAAAAATTTTATAAAACTTCCGTAATAATACACTAACAATTCCAGCCCATATCCTGAAAATCCCTGAATATATGATTCTGCACCATAACAATTATTTGCATAACAAAAAGCTTTAGCAATTCTTATTTCATCTAAAATCTTCTTTGATTTTATTTTTCTTTTTATATATTTTACATGGGAATATGACAAATCTGTTATATTTTCTGCTTCTTTTGGATTTTTTATTTTTTTTACAGGAATTAATTCAATAAAAAAATCAGGGCTTATTCTTATCCTGAAATAGTCTCTGGAGCCATGAATTTTTGAAACATTTTTAAATACTTTTAATGCCTTTGCAAGAAGATTTGAAATTTCTCTATTATCATACGCTTTATTAAATCTTACAAATACATCAACATCATATTTGTCTTTTTTTATTATTGTATTCTTTGCAAAACTTCCGCCTACAAAAACCTCGGCATTTATTTTCAGAGTTTTCAATCTCTTTTCAAACCTTTCCAGAAAATCCTTTAATGAATCTTTAATTACCTTTAAATCTTCTTTTGGAGGCTCAACTTTTTTTAATACCTCTTTTAGGATAAAATTAATTTTTTTTCTTGGTTGGGTCTTGGATTTCTTTGACATCTTTCAAACTTTTATTTAATGTTGAAGCCAAATCAATTATATATTTTCCTTCTTCAAGTTTGTAAATCAAAGGACGTTTTTTGTTAAACAAATTTACAATGTCAATTTCAAATTTTCCGTCTCCTGTTACTCTTACAGATTCCAAATCTAAAATCACAGGAGCTTTTTCATCTGTTATTCCTGCAATTTCTCTTATGTCTTTTTCAATTGCTGTTTTTGCTTTTTCAGGAATCTTCATAGGTTCTTCTTTTATCTTTGCTAATTGCTCTTCTCTTATATAAAAGAAAAAATGACTTCCACATTCAGAACATCCTTCTATTAATTCTCTGCTTCCTGCAGGAATAATTCTTGAGCATCGAATACATTGATGTGGGATTTTAATTTACCTCCAATAATTAAAAAAGAAAAAAGAACTTAATAAATTTACCTGTTCAAAAACAACTCAATCTTCTTCGGATTCTTTTTGATTTCTTTGACAATTGTTGCAGGTCCTATTATCGTGACAGCCCCTAAATCCCCTCTTACTAAAGCATTTGCAAGATTTTGTCTTATTTTTCCAAACAAATTTGTCTGTGCCCCATTATTTCCAGAGATAACAGCCAGTTCTATTCCTTTGAAATTTTTGACATGTCCAATCATAGCCATAGTATCTTCAATCAGCCTGGTTTCTTCTTCAGGTTTTAATCTCCCCTGCAAAATTAGAATATTATTTCCAAGAACAATATTCAGGACTTTTTTTATTCTTCCTGTGCTATCCAGATTTCTTATTTCAGAGAAAGGCAGAAACTGAATTGAAAATCCTTTGATTTTTCCGAAGTTCTTTCCTCTTTTTTTCTTAACCATTCTATTATATATTATAAAATATACTTTTTAATGTTTACTAAATTTTTTTTGATAATCTGAAAAGAGCCTCGTAAAACTCTTCAAGATTCTTCCCATATTTTGCACTTATACCTACGATATCATATTCAGGGAATGCTGATTCTACTTGTTTGATATTGGATTTTTTCAAGTCAGTTTTGTTTGCAACTATTAAGACAGGAATTTTTCTTGCAACAAGATTTCCTATTATTGTAATGTTTACCTGGTTGTAAGGATTTTGGGTAGAATCCAGGACAATCACTACAACATCCATATCATCCAGCCATTTGATGCTTTCAACTACCCCTTGTGTTGCTTCTTTTGCTCTTTTTTTTGCATCTTTCTTTTTCATTTTATATTTTAGAAAATCCTCATAATCTATTTTTGTGGTAATTCCAGGAGTATCTATCATTTTGAAAATCATGCTTTTTCCTTTATATTTTATTTCAACTTTTTCTTTGAATTGAACATTTCTTGTTTCATGGGGAATTTTGCTGATGCTTCCCATATCCTCTCCTGTAAAATCCTTGCAGATTCTGTTTGCCAAGCTTGTTTTTCCTGAATTTGGGGGTCCATAAAAACCCAGTTTTATATCTTTTTTATTTCTAAATAATTTTGCAAATATATTCTTAAAAAAATTTTTAAAAATCTTTATAGCCATAATATCTCTTATTAAAAAGCTTTATTAAACTTTTCTGTGATTAATCGCTATTTTGGAGGGCTTCTTCTTAAATTATTTCCTTTCTCGTTTTTCTTTTTAAGGATTTTGCCGACGGGAATTTCATACATGCCTGTTCTTTTTCCAACATATTTTCGCATCACATACTTTATTTGCTCATAACTCCAACCCGCTTTTCTTAGATTATCTACTATTTTTTTATTGTCCATATTCTTTTCTTTGGCATGATGAATATATGTTACAATATTGTATAAATCATTTTTATTTTTGAATAAATATCTTTCATATTTCTTTTTATACCATGTTTGCAGAACCAAATAAAGAACAAATCCTATTATTAATAATAAAACAATGATAAGGACAAATGTAAGCCATTTGGATTCTTTTTCTGTCTCTTCTTCTGAAACAAGAATATCAGGAATTTCATCACTCAAAACCAATTCATTCAGTCCAGGAGCCAAAAAAAGAGGTAATTCACTAAAGCTTATGTTTTCTGTTGTGGAAAATGCAATTGTCTTTGTATTTTCTGTGAATTTTATGTATAAATAATCCTGTATTTTTATTTGGTTATAATCTTGTTTAAATTCAAGAGAATCTATCTCGCTGAGAATGATGTACGAATCGTAATTTATGTCTTTCTTTTTATTAAGTCCCAGTTCAAAAATCCTTAAGACAGGAATTTCAGAATCTTCATAATTAGCAGAAAATTCCTTAAAAGTTAATGTCGCGTCTATATTTTCCTGTTGCCATGCAAGGACAGAATTTTTATATTTGTCCTCTTCTCCGCTTTCATAACTCCCCCCTCCTATACTTTCAAGAATATACAGATTTATCTTGCTTTTTTGAGGATAAAATGTAATCGCATCAGCACTTGTAGTTATACTAACATTTTTTGGAATTTCTATTTTTGATAAATTGGATAGGATTTCATCATACTCTTCTTCAGTGCTGGCATTTTCATAAGCTGATGTAAGATTATTTAATTCTGCTTCAATATTTTTTATATTCAAGGCAGAAGTGAGACTGCTTTTGGAAAAATTTTCTAATTTTTCAAGCTCATTTTTGATATCTTCTAATTCTTCCTGTTTTTCCTGCAGTGTTGCATTGACATCCTCTATCTCCGCCAATATTGTAATATTCTCTGAGAAAATCTCTATGTTACTCAAATTTAATTGGTATGTATGGTTTCCCGAGCCCGAGGTTAAAAAATTTCCGTTGTCAAGATATAATCTTTGAAATGAGGAATTGCTTACATTTCCGTCTGTTGTATTATAAATAAAATCACTATTTTCATTCAGCAGTTCGAGAAGAGTTATGGAATTTCCAAAAGAATCTTTGAAAAGAGAGGAATTTGGTTCATTGTCAAAACTTATATTAATCCATCCTTTGATAACTTCTCCTTCAGTGTATTCCTGAAGAATAGAATGAGAGGGACTTCCCATTTCAAATTCCGCAGACACAAATCCGACAAGAAAAATTACAAATAAAAATATTGTCAGATGTTTCAATTTTCTCTCACCCATTTTATATTTTTTATAGGAAAATTGTTTTTATAAATGTTATTAAGAAAGATTTATACAGGAAAAGTTGTTAAGAGGTGATTATTTTTTCTTGTGTTTTTTTGATTCCAAAATTACATAAATAAATACTATAAGAGTAATTGTCGCAATCAAACTATAGAGTCCGAAAAAAGGAAGTTCAATTTGTGCAGGGCACGGAACTCTTGTCTCTCCGCTGGTGCATTTAGCTTGTTTATTTAAAGGGTCTAAGTGCTGAGGGTTTGAGATGTCCCATATCCATTCACCAAACCAGGAATAACTTAAATATCCGTCGCTACAATCATCTTCAGAAGAATCTGTATAATAACAAGTTCCTGC
>JAFCEV010000002.1 GCA_017608985.1 Candidatus Pacearchaeota archaeon | reverse complement strand
TTTTTTGATTCTTTTGATTTTGACATCTTATTAAGTTGTAAGAATGTTTTTTAAAGTTTTGGTAGGATTTTTAAATGAGTAAAGACTTTATAGATTATGGCACGGGTGATAGGCATTCTTAGTCTAAAAGGAGGTGTTGGGAAAACTTTTACAGTCACGGCTCTTGGAGATGCGCTTTCAGATTTTGGAAAAAAAGTCCTTCTTGTTGATGGGAATTTATCTGCTCCTAATCTTGGAATACATTTTAATATTTTAAATCCTGCTGCTACTCTTCACTCTGTTTTGAAAGGAGAGGTAAATCCAAAAGATGCTGTTCACAAACTTGACAATTTTGATATTATTCCCTCGTCATTATTTGATAATTCTGTTATCAATCCTTTAAAATTACGGGATAAAATTAAGTATCTGAAGAGAAGCTATGATTTTATTATTCTTGATTCTCCACCCTCAATAAATGAAGAGTCTTTGGCTGTTTTAAATGCGTCTGATGAGCTGTTTGTTGTGATTACTCCTGATTATCAGACTCTGGGCACCACGCTCAAAACAATTAAATCAATAAAACAGAAAGGAATTCCTGTAGACGGGCTCATAATTAACAAGGTTCATAAAAAGGATTTTGAAATTTCTTCTGAAAATATTGAAGATACTGCTGAAATTCCTGTTATGGCTGTTATCCCTCACGATATAAATGTGTTAAGAGCCCAGTCTAAATTCAGGGTTTATACAAAGTACAAACCAAAATCAGAAGGGAGTGATGAATTTAAAAGACTTGCAGCAGCTTTGCTTGGACAAAAATACAAGCCAGTTAAAATGAGAAGAACGTTCAGATGGCTTAATCCGAAAAGACAAGACATAAACAGGACTATTTTTTATGAGAGCATATTCAGATAAAAGCACATCAAAACCCTTATAAAACAAAT
Source organism: Candidatus Pacearchaeota archaeon (assembly GCA_017608985.1). Lineage (GTDB taxonomy): Archaea > Nanobdellota > Nanobdellia > Pacearchaeales > GW2011-AR1 > JAFCEV01. The sequence continues at coordinate 22,502 of JAFCEV010000002.1, read as the reverse complement.
ATCTTTTTAGTTTCTATAGCCCTGTAGTACAGTGGTCAAGTATACAGCCCCTTGGAGGCTGGGACCCAGGTTCGAATCCTGGCAGGGCTATTAATGCCTATATCTTCCCCTTTTTTCAACTGCTTTTAATCTTTCGAAGACAATTTTAGAATTCTTTGATTTTTTATAGCCTTTTACAAATTCATTGAAAAGAACCTCCCAATTTTGAAAATGTTTTGCTTCAAGTGCTTGTTTGAATAAATGAATATCAACTGCTTTATCCTCGAATTTTTTGCTTATAAATCCCAAGCCAAAATCCAGGAAGTATATAGTCCATCCACCAGCCCCGACCACCACCCTTTTTGTTAATCTAATATTATCCTCAGAATTTTTATTAGCTAACTTATCACTATTCTTTTTTTTAATTAATTTATTTTTTATATAAATATCTTCAACTAAAATCATATTTGAGGTTGTTAAATCTCCGTGAATTATATCTGCATCGTGTAATTTTGCAACATCTTTTCCGATTTGTCTGCAGATTGTTTTTTGTTTTGTAATAGGAAATTTATCCAGATACTCTGAAAGTTTTTTGCCTTTTATATAAGGCATGTTTATTTTATATCTCTCAGAAATTTCTGGAACAGGAGCATTAATTACTTTGGATGCTTTTTGTAGAAGTTTTGTTTCTGCTTTTGTTCTTAATTTTCTGATTTTATTATCTAATTCTTTTATACGATATGGTTTTGAAATCCTGTTTTTGATAATTATATCTTCTGATAGCAAGATTTTTGCTTCTGCTCCTTGGGAGATTAGTTTGGAAGTCATTTTTTCTTTTTATATTTTTTTCTAAGAATGCTTTTTTCAAGTGCTTTAATTATCTTTGTCTTCGATAAAAGAGTTATCATTAAATATATTAAAATAAATTTTATTGTAAATACAATGATTTTATTAATTCGATTTTTGATTATTAAATCCACTAAATCAATAATTATGCTTGCACCCAAAAAAATTATTATTAAAAAAAGAATTATCCCCAAAATATTTTTATATATTTTCTTCATTTTTCTTTCCATCCGAGAATTATTCCGAGACCTAAAAGAGAACCTATGTCAACGACGAGGCAGTATTTGCATAAGGCATTTAAAACAAAGAACTGGAGATAAAGAAAATAAACTGCTATTGTAAAACATAATAAGATTCCGCCTATTATTACATTTTTTTTATATTTTTGGGGTTTTTTTATGTGTGACAGAGAGAATATTAACAGTACTGAAAAGGCAAGCAATCCGAAATAACTATTATTTATTCCCAGGGTTTTTTCATATTGAGAAGTTTGAACAGTATAACAGGTTGTCTGAGTTCCTCCGCATGCCTGTTCAGGAGGAATAAATGATAGAACAGCAGATGCTACAAATGAAATAAAAAATATTGCAATCAAGATTATGTATTTTGTTTTGTTCATCCTAATCTCCGAATTTTCCTCTTCCCGAATTTTTTTATTAACTTTTGTATTTGTTTTTGTGAGAAGCCATGTGACATGTCCAAATCTGTTCCACTTTTTATCATTTCATTGAGCATGTCATATTGCTTGAGAAGAGAACGAACCTCGCTGGTATGGGTTCCTGAACCTTTTGCAACTCTTGAAATTCTTGAGGTTTGCTTTTTTAATATTTCTGGATTTTCTTTTTCTTCAGGAGTCATGGATTTGATTATGTGTTCCCATTTCTTTATTTTTTCTTCCTGAGTACCAAGCATTTTATCAGGAATTTTTGCACTTCCCAAACCAGGAATCATGGATTTTATTTTATCCAACCCTCCCATGCTACCCATTGATTTTACCTGCTCAACAACATCGTCTAGACTTAATTTTCCTTCTTCCAGTCTTTTTTGTATCTGCTTTTGCTTTTTATCATCTGTTGCTGATTTTACTTTTTCAATCAAAGCCTGTAAATCTCCCATTCCCAAGAGTCTTGATAAAAATGCCTTGGGATTGAATTCCTCAATATCATTTATTTTTTCTCCTGTTGTAATAAAATATACTGGTGCTTTTGTTTCCCCACATGCTGTCAAAGCACCTCCTCCTTTTGCAGTAGAGTCCATCCTTGTAATTATCACACCTGAAATATTAACTGCTTCTTGAAATTCTCTGGCTTGTTTTTTTGCTGCCTGTCCTATGTCAGCAGGCATAACTAAAATTGCTTCTGTTGGCTTTATATCCTTATTTAGTGCTGTTATTTCTTTGATTAAACTTTTATCTAAACTATGTCTTCCTGCTGTGTCAATGAGAATTAAATCATATTTTTTCAAATCTTTTTCAAATTTTTTCCAGGTTTTTACTGCGTTGTTTTCTTTTTCGTCTATAAAATAATTTAATTTGTTTCTTTCTGCAAGTTGTTTTAACTGCTCTTTTGCTGCAGGACGATGGACGTCTAATCCTAATAAAGCAACTTTGTGTCCTCTTTTTGTAAAATAATTTCCTAATTTTGCAACTGTTGTTGTTTTTCCAGCCCCATATAAACCAAGAAGCAAAATTCTGTTTTGTCCTTTTTTAAGTTTTAATTGCTTGTGTTCTCCGAGAATTTTTATAAGTTCATCATGCAGAAGTTTAATCATGTGCTCTTTTTTCTCTATTCCCTTAACTCTTTCATCCAGAGCCTCTTTTTTTATCCTGTCGGTTAGTTCTTTAATTAAATGAACATTTACATCTGCTTCAATTAGGGCTCTTTGCAAATCCCTTATAACAGAGTCCATAAGATTCTTGTCAAGGAAAATAGCATTTGCTATACGGTTTGTTGCTTTTCTGATTACTTCTCCAAGTTTCTCGAGCATGTTGAAGGAAACAGATTAAAAGTTAATAAGTTTTTGGTTTAGAAAAAATTATAAGATATCTTTTCCTTAAAAAAAGATGGTTAGAAAAAAGGGGGATAAAAGTCTGAGAAATGTCAAACTTCTTGGAGGAGCGAGTTTTTTCAATGAAGTTGGAAGTGAAATGGTTGCTCCAATTCTTCCGTTTTATATCACTGCTCTTGGTGGAGGAGGAATTGTTATTGGTTTGTTAAGTGGATTGAGAGAAGGATTTTCAAGTCTGTTCAAGTTTTTTGGAGGCTGGTTTTCAGATAGATTAGGTAAGAGAAACCCAATTATTCTTTTTGGATATTTTTTCTCAGCAATTTTTAAGTTTTTAATGGGATTGGCTGGTTCATGGCAGCAATTAGTGGGAATTATTTCTTTTGAAAGATTTGGAAAATTAAGAGATGCACCAAGAGACGCAATGCTCGGAGTTGCCACGAAAAAGCATGGAAGAGATTTTGCAATTCATCGGATGATTGAGAGTTTTGGCGGAGTTTTAGGAGTTGTGCTGGTTTTATTTTTATTCTGGAAACTTGAATTTGGTTACAGGACAATTATTTTTGTTGCAGCAGGAATATCTGCTTTTTCTTTGATACCTTTATTTTTTGTAAAAGAACCTAAGATGAAAGCTATTAAAAAAAGTCTGTTTAAGGAGATTAAGGAAATAGATGGAAGACTGAGATATTTTATTCTTGTAGTATCTGTTTTTACTCTGGCTAATTTTGGATTATATATGTTTATGTTATTAAGAGTGCAGGAGCTTACAGGAAGTATTGTACTTCCGCTTCTTTTTTATGTTTTATTCAGTGTGGTTTTTGCTGTTTTTGCAATTCCTTTCGGCAGATTATCAGATAAAATAGGAAGAAAAAAAGTTTTGTTAATGGGATATGTTTTATTTTTATTTGTAACTCTTGGTTTTGTTTCCATTAAATCTGTCTGGCTTTTAGCAGTTCTCTTCTTAGTTTATGGGCTTGTTTATGCAATTACAGATTCAAATCAAAGAGCTTGTGTTTCTGATTTAGCTGGAGAAATGAAAGGAACAGCTTTCGGATTTTATTATGTTTCAATTGGATTGGTAAGTGTGATTGGAGGTTTAATTGCAGGTTATCTCTGGGAAATAAGTTATGTGATTATGTTTGCATATCTTTCAGGAGTTGCAATTCTGGCAATATTTTTATTGAATTTAATTAAGAATTACTGAGAAATTTTATTGTATCTTCTCATCCATTATAAGAAATGGATTTTTGATTTTTAAAGATTATTATAATTAGATTTATTATCATCCAACCCCAAATCCTTGATGAACTTCTTCTTGTCAAAAACAACTATTTTATTGTATTCCTGTCCTGTGCCGAGGTAGAGAATTGGTTTTTTTGTGACATAGCCGACGCTGAGAGCTGTTCCGCCTTTTTCATCTATATCTGCTTTTGTTAAGATTATCCCATCAATTCCAATTGCCCAGTCAAAACTTTTAGCTTGCTCTATTACATCATTTCCAGTAATTGCCTCTCCAACAAATATTTTTAAGTCTGGTTTGCAGACTTTTGCTATTTTTTCTATTTCATTAAGAAGATTTTTTGCAGTATGCATTCTTCCTGCTGTGTCAATTAAAACACAATTTATAAAATTCTTTTTTGCATATTGTATTGCGTCAAATCCTACAGATGCAGGATCAGAACCATATTCATTAGAAATAACTTTAATTCCAAGTTGCTCACCGTGTTTTTTAATTTGCTCAATTGAAGCTGCTCTAAAAGTATCTGCTGCTGCAAAAACACAGGATAATTTATTTTCCTTAAGAAAACGGGCAATTTTTGCAATTGTGGTTGTCTTGCCTGTTCCGTTTATCCCGCAAAATAAAATCACATAAGGTTCTTTTGACTGATCAGAAATTTTTTCTTTTACTTTTTCAACAACATCAAAAGGAGTTATAAGGATTTCTTCAATAATTTCCTTAAAGCAGTCTTTTATCTCGCTTTCAATTTCTTTTTTCAAAAATTCCTTTCCTACTATTCTATATTTTAATTCTTCAATTATTTTTTCAGCAACATTTAAAGCAACATTATTTTCTAAAAGTAGCATTTCCAATTCTTCAGAATAAATTTCAAATTCTTTTTCAGATATTTTTATCTTTGATATTTTAGAAGTAACTTTTTTGAGAAAACCTTCTTTTTTTATTTCTTCTAAATCTGGCTCATATTTCTGCCTTCCTGCATCAAACTTCATAGGAGGTTTAACTTCTTTAGTCTCAGCTGGCTTTGTTTCTGAAACTTTTTTTGTCCAGTTTTTTAACTTATTTCTTAGTTTTTTGAAGATGTTATTTAAAATTAAGAATGGTTTATAATATTAACTTTTGTTATTACTTTTTGTATATCTAAATTTTTATAAATAACAAAGGGCTAACTATTATATGAAAGGAATTGTTGTGCTTATAGATGGAATGGGAGATTTGCCAAATAAGCAATTAGGCAATAAAACTCCTTTGGAAGCTGCAACTACTCCTAATCTGGATTTTTTAGCTACAAGAGGAGAGCTTGGTTATATGTATCCTGTAAAACCAGGATTTATTCCTGAATCTGACGAAGCAATTGTTTCTATTTTTGGAAATGAATTAATTTCAAGTACTCGTGGACAACTTGAAGCGAGAGGAACAGATTTAAAACTCACGCGCGGTGATTTGGCTTTGCGAGTTAATTTTGCGACAATAAATTCTTCTAAAGAAGGAAATATTCTTGACAGAAGAGCGGGAAGGACCCTAACAACAGCAGAAGCAGAAAATCTTGCCAAAGCCCTGAATAAAATAAAGATTCCCTGCAAATTTACTTTTAAATCTACTATTCAGCACAGGGCTGTTTTAATATTAAGAGGAGGTTTTTCTGACAATATTTCGAGCAATGATTCTACTTATTATCAGGGAAAATTTAGGGAAGCAGATAAAATAGGGTTTTGCAAACCTTTGGATGATGATGAGAATTCTCAATACACTTCAAATATTGTGAATGAATTTATAGAGAAGGCATATGAGGTTCTCGATAAGCATCCTGTTAATGAAGAACGAAAAAAAAGAGGATTCTTGCCTGCAAATTATTTGTTAGTAAGAGGAGCAGGTATTGAGCCACCAAAATTAAAACAGTATAAAAAATGGATGTCTGTAGCATATATGCCTCTTGAAAGAGGGTTTTCTAAAACAAGTGGTATGACGGTATATTCTTTTGATTATCCTAAATTAAAAAATCTGGATGCTTATAAAAATCTCTATGATGGATTGCAAAAAGCCTGTAATTTTTCAATTAAAGTTCTTAAAAAACATTATAAAGAATTTGATTATGCTTATATTCATCTTAAAGAAACAGACCTTCCTGGGCACGACAACAAGCCAATAGAAAAAAAGATGATGCTTGAATATATAGATAAAACTTTTTTTAAATTTCTTCGGAAATTTGCCCCTCCGCATAAAATTAAGGTTGTTGTGAGTGCAGACCATGCTACTCCTTGCAAGTTAAAAGCGCATTCAGCAGATCCTGTTCCTGTTCTGTTTTATAATGATTCAATTCCGAGAGAAAAAAAATTTTGTGAGAAAGAGGCAAGAAAAGGTACTTTGGGTAGAATGAATGGCGGAGAATTATTAAAGAAAGTTGGATTTCTTAAGTAGCAAAGGATATCGAAGATAGTTTTCCATCATAGCAATTATTAAAAATCTTGGAATGCTTCTGGAACTATGATAGTATTAGATATAGAAACAACAGGGCTGACGCATGATTGTGGGATTTGTGAGATAGGGGCTATAAATTTTGAAGAGCCTATTAGAACTTTTATTCAAGACTGTAGAATAGATGAAGGAGATATCATAACAGAAGGTGCTTTTAAAGTTAATGGAAGAACGAGGAAGCAATTATTTGATGAAACAAAGCAATCTCAGAAGCAATTAATTGAAAATTATTTGAATTGGGTGGAAAAACAATCAGTTAAAATGTTTTATGGGCAGAATGTTTCTTGGGATATTAGCATGATTCAAGCAAGATGTATAAAATATAATTTGTGGGAAAAGTTTCTTAATATTCACGGACAAAGAGGAATGGACTTGCATACAATAGCACAAGAAAAATATGAGAAACTTAATGGAGGATTTTCACTTAATGAATTTGGAAGAAGTAATATGAATTTTGGGAAAATATTGGAATTTTGTGGAATCTCTGATGAAAGAATTAATGTTAGAATAGAGGAAGTTGTTAAAAAAGGAAAAACACATTCAGCATTTGAGGATTGCAAATTAGAAGGAGAGGCATTATATAGAATAAAATTTGGAATTAATTTTTTTCCAGAGTATACTAAATTTCCTATTCCAGAATATTTAAAAAAATGATAACATACAATGACATATATGAAGCAGCACGGAAAGAGAGATACGCTACGCAGTTACAACCGATTTCTAAGAATTTTATAGAAGAAATTGCGAATTATCTGAAGGAAAAAAAAGAAATAGCTTCAAAACAGGATAATGAATTTTCTGATGTAATTTTAAAAACTAAAAAACAATTGGAGAATGCAATAACTTTATTTAAAGAATTAATGCTGAGAAGACGGAAAAAGATTTTAAATCTTGTACTTATTGCTACAGAAACAGGAATTTCAAAGCAGGATTTTGAAAATATGCTCGTTTTTGAGAAAAATCTTTTTGAAGAACTGATGAAATGTATGGATTTTTCAGATAAGGAAATTAATGAAATTCTTAATGGGAAAAAAGAAGAGAAGAAAAATGAGCTTGTAGTATTTACAGGAGATGTAGAGGAATTTGTCGGTTTGGACGGAGAAAAGATGGGGCCTTTTGAAAAAGGACAGATTGCAAATATTCCCAAAGAAATAGCAAAAATTCTGATTGAGGATAATAAAGCAGAGATTGTTGAGAAATAGATACTTTTATTAATCAATTTTTATGTATTTTTTCATGCATTTAAGTCAATTAATTATAGGAACGATTTTCGCAATTGGTGGTTTGGTTTTAACTATTGTTGCTTTTTTTGCAAGTTTATGGATTTTGATTTATGGGTTGCCTCTTTTGGTTCTTGGAATTGTAATACTTTTGAATAAAAAAGAAGATATGATAGAACCAATTAAAAGACGAGGAGGTAAAAAATGAATAAAGAAGTTATTGTGACAACAGCTAATGAAGTTCCTGGAAGAAAAGTTGTTGAAGTTTTAGGCATAGCACGTGGAAATACTGTGCGTGCAAGAAACATAGGAAGGGATATTGGAGCAGGATTCAAAAACATTGTTGGCGGAGAAGTTAGAACATATACAGACATGACAAGTAATGCAAGAGATGAGGCTTTTAACAGAATGGTTAATCAGGCAATTGATATGGGTGCGGATGCAATTATTGGAATGAGATTTATGACTTCTATGATAATGCAGGGTGCTTCTGAAATGCTCGCATATGGAACTGCTGTGAAAATTAAATAAAACGCTTAGTTTTTAATCTAGGAAAGCCTGCGGAGGGATTCGAACCCCCGGCCCTCTGCTCTCCTGATGGGATTATACAAGGCAGATGCTCTACCACTGAGCTACACAGGCATTGCGAAGACACCAAAGTTTCTTTCGCATAATCTTTCTTTAAAATAGTACTCAAGGTTGATAGATTTATTAAAATAAATTAGTTTAAAAGATTTCTTATTCACTTTTTCCTGTTTCTTTCTCAACTTTCAGGACCCTTATTTCACAAAGAGAAAGAGGATAAATTTTTTTCAATTTTAAACTTAATTCTTTCTGTAAATAATTTTTCAAAACTTCTTCAAAGATTTTTTCAAAATTTTTGTCTTTTATATAATTTATTAATTCTTCTCTTGCTTTTTCTCTTAAAGCTTTTCTCACTGCTCTTGAAACTTTTCTTCTTGTGATTAAAAAAGGCTTTATCCTTATTTGAGCATCTTTACAATTTGTAGAAAATGAATCTTCCACATAATTGGTTCCTTTCCTCATCATTCTTCTTAGATAATATGGGAGAATTTTTATTTCTTTAGGGGTTGTAATTGCTTTATCTCCTTGAATTTTTACCTCTGTTTGTAGTATTATATTTTTTCCTCTGAGAATTCTTGTTAAATCATATTTAATGAGTCTTTTATTTAAATCTTTGAGATTATATGCTTGTAGTTGAATTTCTTTTTTTATCAAAGGCATTTCAACATCAAAAAACTTCTTTTTTCTTTTTGCGATTGCCATTGTGAGGACACCTATGGTTTCCTTAACTCAGCCATTGAAAACTGAGATGGATAATTTAATTTAGTTATTTTTAATAACTTCGGCATAAACTTCCTTTTCGACGTTGAATGACAACTTCTTTCTTTGCCTTCGCTGGAAGTTGCGAAGAAATTATTTAATCTTTGTTTGAATTTCATTTTATTCCTGTAATATTCTACCTGTCCTTTTATTTCTTCTTGAAGCTCTATATTTGGATTTTCCACATTCTGTGCATGTATACATAATATTTGTTTTTTTAGTTGTTTTTGATTTTCTCTTAAATTTTGAAACTGCAGGTTTTGACCATCTCCCTTTGTTTCCTATGCCTCTGGCTCTTCCACGCAGAGAGGCTCTTTGTTTAGAACCTCTTTTAAGAGAACCTCTTTTTGCTCCTGTTGGTACTATCTTAATCTTTTGTTCTGTCTTTTTTTTGCAATATGGACAATATCTTTTTGTTGTCTTTGGTAATTTCATTTTTATATTTTGAAGATAAAATGAGTTTTTAAAGGTTAGGATGGTCCCGAGCAGAATCGAACTGCTGAATCATCCACGTCAAGGATGCAGTTTACCACTAGCTTACGAGACCAGATGTTCCTTAAACATTTTAGAAATATTTAAATATAATGTTTAATCATTTAAAATATGAAAAAGAAAAGAGGGACTTTGGGGTTTTTAGTTTATCTGATTTTTGGATTGTATTTTCTGAATTCATCTTTGAATCTTATAACTCTTCCAGATGTAGTGAATAAAATAGATAAATGGATAGTTCTTATTGGAGGAATTTTAATTATTATAGGAGCAATTAATTATTTGAGACTTAGAAAGAATAAGCCGTTGATATCTCAATAATTTTAATAAAGTTTATATACATAATTTCTTTTATTCCCCTATGAAGAGTAAAAGAGGAACTCCTGTCTTGATATCAGGAATTAATAGGAATATTTGCCCGAAGTCAAAACGCTCGCAGGTAACGATTTTTATTATTCTTGCGATAATTATCATTGCACTGGTTGCAGGTTTTTTTATATTCAAGGATAAACTGACAGCTTCTAAACTTCCCGCAGATATGCAGCCTATTTATACGAGTTTTCTTTCATGTTTGGAAGAGGACACTTTGACAGGAATAGAAATTTTAGAAAGTCAGGCAGGTTATATAGAACTTCCGGATTTTGAAGCTGGTTCAGCATATATGCCTTTTTCTTCGCAATTAAATTTCTTGGGAAACTCTATTCCTTATTGGTATTATATCTCCGGAAATAATATTGAAAGAGAGCAGGTTCCTTCGAAAAAGGATATGGAGAAAGAACTTGAGAATTATTTAGATGGAAAAATAAGAAATTGTTTTTTAGATACTTATTATGAAGAAGGATACAGCATCTATCTTGGAGAGCCTGAATCTAATGTAAATATAAATGAAGATTCTGTTGAGGTAAATCTGGATATGGATTTGGAAATTAATAAGGGAGAGGACAGTGCTATTGTGAAAAATCATAAATTATATGTTGACTCAAAATTAGGGAAACTTTATGATTCTGCATTGAAGGTTTATGAAAAAGAACAAGAAGAATTATTTTTAGAAGATTATGGCATTGATGTTCTGAGACTTTATGCACCTGTTGATGGGGTTGAATTAAGTTGCTCTCCGGAGATTTGGAATGCTGATGAAATATTTGATGAATTACAGGAAGCAATAGAATTAAACACTCTTGCACTTAAGACTCAGGGAAGCAAAAAAGATTATTTTGTTGTTGATGTAGGAATTCCAGAACAAGCCAGATTTATTAATTCAAAAAATTGGGCGTACAATTTTGAGGTAAATCCTTCTGAAGGAGAAATTCTTTTAGCAGAGCCGATTGGAAATCAAGCAGGATTAGGAATTTTAGGATTCTGTTATGTTCCTTATCATTTTGTTTATAATCTAAAATATCCTGTTTTAATTCAGGTGTATGACGAAGATGAAGTTTTTCATTTTCCTGTTGCAGTTGTAATTGAAGGAAATAATCCGAGAGAGGCTCTTGAAGGACATGCTGTGGAAGAAGAGCTTCCTGAGATTTGCAATTACAAAAATACTTTTTTAACAGTCAATACTTATGATTCTGAACTTGATAGAATTGCAGCAGATATTTCTTATGAATGTTTTGGGACCACTTGTGAGATAGGAAAGACATCCTCCTCAGATTCACTGGTGGAAGAATTCCCGCAATGTGTTAATGGGTATATTCTTGCAAAAGCAGAAGGATTTGAAGATACCAAATATCTATATTCTGTTTTAAATTCTGATACTGTCAGCATAATTATGGATAAGCTTTATGACACGTCTGTAGCACTTAATTTAGATGGAGATTCTTATAATGGAGATGCTATAATTAATTTTGTTTCTGATGTAGATTCAAAGACAATAATCTATCCTGAGCAGAAGAGTGTGGAGTTGAGTGAGGGAGAGTACGAAATTCAGGTTTATATTTATGAAGATTCTTCTCTCGAACTTGAAGCAACAACTTCTGAGCAGTGTGTTGAGGTTCCACAAAGTGGTTTGGGAGGTTTATTTGGATTGACAGCTGAAAAATGTTTTGATATTGAAATTCCTGCACAGATTGTTTCAGATGTTCTTGCAGGAGGAGGAAAAGAAACTTATTATATCTCAGAATATGAACTTAGAAATTCAGATTATATTGAAATAAATGCAGAAAGTCTTAAACTCCCTACAACATTAGAAGAACTACAGGAAAATTATCTTTTATTTGAAACTAAAGAACTGGATATAAATTTCATATGATAAATTCCAAAAGAATAAAATTAGCATTAGTTTTTCTATTTGTAATTTTGCTGATGTGCTCTTCTGTTTTAGCAACTTATTATCGTTCAGCTACGCAGTATATTCAGACAGGGCCATATGGAGCCATAGGAGCTTTCACAGGTTTTCCGAGAGAGCAGTGCGAGGCAGGACAGGATTTTATAATCCAGATTGCTCCTTTTAGTTGTACTCCTGCTGTTGTTAGAAGTGATTTGCTTGAAGAGCAGAATGTTCCTGTATTCTGCCAGCTGTCTGCAACTAATCTTAATCCATTGATAGATGTGGAAACAATAGATGCTATTTCTATTACAGGAAAATATCCAAAAGAGGTCGCAAGTGTAGGATTTTATCCTGCTCAGTCTGCACTTGGATACAGCGGAGATGTCACTTCTCCTGTTATGAATAACATAGGTTATGTTGTTATAATTTTAAGACAGCAAAAGAATGAGTCTGCAATGCCTGAAGTTGTTACAGGAAATTTAACAGCGAGAATAAGGTATGATGTTACTAATGCATTTGGAGTTGGGAGAGCAACATTTTATCTTCCTGAGTATGATGATTCTGAATGGGGGCAGAAATATAGGCAGTATAGTTTTTGGGATGGAAGAGGCTATTTAAGAGCAGAAGGAATAGATGAAGATGGCGCTGTAATATCTATCTATTCAGGACAATATCAAAGAACTCTTACAGGAACAACTTCCCAGAAGCAGAGATATTCCACAACAGATTTAGTAAAAGGAGAAACTTCAGAAGAGATTTATATTCCTGGTTTTGATTATTGTCTTGCAACTTTGAATTTAAAATTAGAAGATATAGAAAATCCTGATACAAGAGCGAGATTTGAAATAAACGGGGAAATTTTTGAAGTTGCAGAAAAAGAAGGGTTTCTTGATAATAAATGTAGAGTTAGGAAAATAACAGAAGAAGGACTTAATAAAATAGTGAAAATAAATTGCAGAGAAGATAAGAAGAGTAGCACTTTTGATTTGAAAATTATCCCAAAAATAAAACTTAATATTGCAGGACTGGGTGAAAAAGAAGTTGGAGTCGGAGAGTTTTTGTATCAGACAGAGGACAGAAAAAAATCAGTCTATCTCGGTTATATAGGAACTGAGCAGAACACAGGGGAACTTGAAGATTTATATGCTTATTTAATAGCAATTCCAGAGCAAAAAGATAAATTAAGTGAAGACGAAATCGCATCTGTTGCAAGCATAGTTGAACAGTTGAGAGGCAAGGGAATTACAGGAATTCCTGCAGTGTCTAATTTTTTAGATTTCCAATTAAAGGAAATTGCGTATTTCAGGCAGATTATTAATAGATTAATAAGTGGAGATTCATTTTTGATGCCTCTAAAATATTCTGAAGGTTTAAAAGACATAAAAGGAACTCAGGTTTCTATTGAAGGATTTGCAGGTGCTACAGATGCCGAACTCTCAAAAGAAAGTGAGGAATACTTTAATAATGCAATAGAAAATTATCAAACAATTATAGAAAGTTTTCCTGATGAGGAGAATCCTTTGGAAGATACAGTGACTCTTGGTGAAAAAGCATTATATGATGTGATACTCTTAGCAGAGGCTCTTGGGCAGAAAAAAACTATGCTTGATTTCTGTGAGAATTTCAGAGAAGAATATCCTAATTCTGAAAAGAATCTAGATATGTGTGATGATGGGTTGAAAATTTCAAATTCTGAAATTTCAAGCAGGGAAGTGACAATTAATGGAAAGATAAAGAAAATATCTTTCGAAGATGTTTATGAGCCTTCTTATAAAGAATATAGTGCTGAGATAAAAGTGAAATCCCCTAATGGAATTACAAGATTTCTTACAATTAGAAAAAATGAGATAATTTATTTGGATGATTCTGAAAAAGAATATATTCAGCTGGTTGATTTGGAAACAGATGCTGCTGTAATAAATACCAATCTTGTTCCAAAAGGATTTTGGAATACCTTGAAAGAACCTGTGACTTCTGATAAAAAAACTCTAAGACTGGATGTGGTTGACAGCTTGGACAGCAATTATGAATTTACTTTAACAGAAGTAAACTTGAAAAAAGTTGCAAAAGTTTCTATAATTCCTAATGTGGATTATGCAAGAACAGAGGCTGATTTTAATTTTAAAATTGAAATAGAGAAAAGAGGAATACAACTTGCACCTGAAAAGGCAAAAGAGAAAATTGAAAAATTAGATAATTCTATTAGAGAGTGGAAGAAAATTTCAGATAGTCTTGGAACTGTTGTTAAGTCTATGAAGACTGCATGTCTTGGAACAGCTGCTGTATTAACTATCAAGAATTTCTTTGCAAACACAGGAGGAAAAGGAATTGCAAGGCAGAGAGTTATGAGGGAAGAGGGAGGATGGTATGAGCTATGTGCGTCTTATGTAAATGCAGGAAAATATACAACACAGGAACAATGTCTTCTTGATAATTCTGACAAAATTGATGCCGATGTTAACAAGTTGTATTCTGTTTTACATGAAGATAACACAGAAATTAAAAAATTAAATGAGCAGTCTATGGAAAAGAATGGTTTATTCTCAGGAGATTTTGTGAATACCAGTAAGTTCATGCATTTATATATTCCTAATGTACAGCAGGACATAACTTTGTTAGGAGATGAATTCCAAGGAATTGATATGGAAAAAATGAAAAAAAGTTTATCTTATGAAAGCTGGACAAACAATAATTATGAATTGGAAGAAATGAGAGATATTCAGCTTTATACAGGAATACTGAATGACAAACAGGCAAGTTCTGAGCTTAAATCTCTTGCACAAAAACAATTATATTCAATCTTTTCAGATATTGAAATTAATTCTGAGAATTATTTGGAGAGAACAGCTACTGCAGATAAATTAGGGATTTCTTCTGAAAAAGTAAACACTCTTGAAATAAGCTGGAATGTCAAAAAACTTCCTTATAAGGGACTAATTTATGAAAATATAAAAACTAATCTTCCTAATTTTGGGATAAATGATAAAACACCTGTTGCAACTCTGCAGACCCTTCCTGATGGGAAAGAATATATTCTTGTGCTTGATGATTCTTCAGGAAAAAAGAACCTTCCCATTAAAACAGATGAAGCTCATAATTTGATGATTTATGATTCTTCTGGTAATCTTGTTTCTGAAGAGAACATACCAAATCAAATGAAGAATCTTTATTTCCAGAAATATGATTTTGAATCTTATAAGAATGAATATGAGAATCCTGAAATCAAATATTATGAAACAGGTTCATATAAAGGATACCCTGCTATAGTTCCTTTTGATTTAAAAAATGGTTGGTATGCTTCCCTAAAAGAGACACTTTCTGTTTTTAGTTCTATAAAAACTTATGAAGAATCTGGAAAAGTGATGAGCTTTTATTTATGTAATGTCGGGGAAAACAAGCTTGAGGAAAATTTGGAAGGAGATGATATATGTGAATTAATAAATTTAGGAATATCAGAATCTTATCAATTTCCAGGACTTGATGAAAAGGAAACTTCGAAACTTATAAATAATGCTGTGAAAGCCGTCAGTGAAGCGCAGAGACAGAGAAAGAATAATGAAGGAATAAAAAGGGCAAATATTTTAGGACAAAAAGTTGATGTAGGAAATCCTGCAGTAGATGTTCCTGAAATACAATGCCAGGACTTCATGTCTCCGAAAGAGTGCAATATTCTTTTCAATGTCTGTGATCCGGTGGTGTGTCCGACAAGCAGATGTAATTTTGGGGGAAATTATTATGTTCAGGATGTTGCGCAGTCAGGAATAATAGGAAGTATTGCTCTCTGCCTTCCTAATTACAGAGAGAAAATTTATATTCCAGTTTGCTTAACAGGAGTTGCTGCTGGAATAGATGGATGGCTTTCTATACAAGAATCTTACAGAGATTGTCTGCAGGAGAGTTTAGATACAGGGGAAACTGTCGGTATCTGTGATAAGATTTACAGCATTTATGGGTGTGAATTTTTCTGGAGGCAAGCAATTCCTCTTGCGAAGTTTGGAATACCAAAACTCACAGGAATTATACTTGGACAAAATGCCAGGGGCGGAGGAGAGTATTTAGGTGTTGCAGATGCATGGAAGAAAACAGAAAAAGCAGTGACTTATTTCACCCAGTATTATGCACAAAATTCTTACAAGGCATTTAAAGCACGTTCAGCAGAAGAAATAGGAGGAGAGATTTGCAAGGTTTTTGCTTCAGTAACTTATCCTGAAACAGGAGATTTGTTGGATACAATAACTACTCCTGATTCACCACCTCAGTTCCATGGATGGTTTGATGAAATTCCTTTCACTACAGTTACAACTCCTGCTTATTCCCAGTATAAAGTTTATTATCATATTTATGCAGGAAAAGATACAGGAGCATATTACAGGGTTTATTTGAAAGGAAATGCAGGAAGTTCTTTTTATCAGGATACTGTAATCAGTGTTTTGGTTGATACAGGCTATATTTCAAAAGGAGAGTATACTTCAGAGACAAAAGATTTCACTGCCCCTTCAGGATATCAGCAGTTATGTATTATGGTGAATGGACAGGAAGAGTGTGGATTTAAGGAAGTTTCAACTTCTTTTGCTGTTGATTATATCCAAGAAAAATATGTGGCAAGTCAAGCAGATGAAATAGATATTAAAACAGAGGAAGAATGTATTTCAGGAAGCGCAAGCATTTATAGTTTGTTAAATCCTAATATTCAAGAGGGAGTTGGAGATTTAATAAATCCAGAAATTTATAATCAAGGAATTGTGAGAGTTTGTGCAACAAAGAATCCAGGGCAAAAAACAGATGCAAATGCAGGAATGAATGGTTCAAGATGGGTGGAAGTTGGTTATTGTGGAAGCAAAAATCTGAAATGCTGGCTTGATACAGAAAGTGTGAAGAAGGTTTTAGATTTCTCTAATTTGGAAGAAAATGTTTTGGAAACAACCACAACAAATTATCTAGAAGTTCTAAAGAACGCAGGGAATTATCTCAGTGAAGAAGAATTTGATAATGCTATAAATCAAATTAACAAAGAAAGTTCTAATATTGAAAAAATAACTCTTATTAATAATTTCATTGATAGAGTTTTCCTTAACAGCGAAAAAGCATATCTATTATTGCTGAAAGCGAGTGCATATGGAAAACTGGCAACTGAAGAGTATAGTGTTATAAAGAGTGAAGAGACAGAATCTTCTGAAAGTGAGACAGAAGAGGAATCAATACGTGAAAAAAAGATAAAGATAGATGTGGTTAAAATTGTTACATCCCCTAAATTTGAAATTAGAAGAGGAATTTTAACAAGAAACTTTTGTGCAAGATATTTCCAAGAACAATGGTATTGGTCTTTGGATTGTGATAATGTTGGAAGAGAAGTAAAAGAACTAAGAGGATTCTTAACAACAGTAACCACTGCTTCTTCTAATTGGATTCCTGTAACTTCTTTAGAAAATACAGCAGGAAGAGATCCTGATAAAGAGACCCAAGAATTAATTAAAAGTTTAAGAAATGTAGATTTTGAGCAAGGGTTAGGAATATTGCTTGATAAAGCTATTAAAGAAAGGGCATTGATTGGAGGAAATGCAGAAATGTCTGATGAAAAAATATTTACCTTGGACTTTAAAGATTTGAGGAATTTAAAGTTTAAATATTCAAGTCAAGAGAAATCTTGGATGTGGGCTTATAGGGCCGTAAAAGATACCCTTGAAGGTGCGTGGCAACCTGTAACAAAGACTACTAACCCCATTCTTACAGCTTCTAAATTAAATTTTGCTCAAAAAGAACTTTTAGCTTCTTTGGAAGGCAAAGACTTTTTTAATGGGGCTATAGAATTATTTTGGATTGGTTTTGATGCTGGAGAAGTAGAAGAAAAATATTTCGGATTAACAGATTCTGAGAATGGACTTAGTGAAATTCCTGGTGGTGAGACTTGTGAAATTGTAGAACCTCTGGAAGAAGTTGAGACAATAACAGACCCTCAAAAGAAAGTTTTGAAAGCAGCAAGTGTTTTGAAAGGCACTTCTTCTTCAGGATTTGAAGATTGTTTTGATTCTGCTACTTATGTATATAAAAAAGCAAATGTAAATCTAGGAGGTTGCATTTATTCTGATAATAAAGGAAAAAATTATAATATAGAAGAAGAGACAATTACTATAGGAGTTGATAAAAATTCCAAGAACCAGATAATCTTTCAAGTAGCTTCTAACCCTTCTGACTCATGCACCTTGAACAGAGGAAATGCAGAAATAGAAGAATTTGATAAATTAAATGCACTTGAGCCAGGATATATGCTTTCTTATGCTTATTGTTCTGATGCAGGGCATAATGCTATATTTGTTGGGTGGGTTGATAAAAATACAAAGACAGCAAAGTTATTTGACTGGAACGGGCCTGGAAGAACTTTCCGGTATTATGACGAGGATTTATCTGATGCAGAGCATCCTGTTTATATGTTCTGGGAGCCAGTATAATGCTTTATATGAAATGCGGAGATTAGGATTTGAACCTAAGTAGGCACTAAGCCACGACGGCCTAAACGTCGCCCGTTTGACCACTCCGGCATCTCCGCTTAAAGACGTTGTAAAATTATCAGCAATTGACAATATAAAAAACTTTAGAAATTAGATTACTTCTTGCTCAGCTCTTTCTCTTTTTGTTTTATTTTTTCTTCTAAATTGAGTTTTTCTATGAGTTCTTTGTATCTGTTCCGAATTGTAACTTCTGTTATTCCTGCAATATCTGCGACTTCTCTTTGTGTTTTTTTCTCGTCGTTCATCAGTGCAGCGACATATAGTGCTGCAGCAGCAATTCCAGCAGGACCTCTTCCTGAAGTTAATTCAACTCCTTCTGCTTGTTTCAAAACTTTAAGAGCATCATTCTGAGTTTTTGGGGATAAATTTAGAACAGAAGAAAATCTTGAAATATAATCTTTTGGAGAGCTCTGCTTGACTTTTATTCCAAGTTTTCTGATTATGAATCTGTAAGTTCTTCCTATTTCTTTTCTTTCTACATCAGAAGCTGTTGCCATCTCATCGAGGGTTCTTGGAATATTATAAGAACGGCATGCAGCATACAGACATGCAGCAATCACAGATTCCATACTTCTTCCTCTGACTAATCCTCTTTGCAAAACATAATTGTAAATTCTTGAAGCCTCGTCTCTCACAACATTTGGGAGATTCAAATAAGAAGCAATTACCCTCAATTCTGCCATAGCAAGTCTAAGATTTCTTTCAATACTTGTGGAAACCCTCTCCTGCCATTTTTTAAGTCTTAGAAATTTTCTTGTTTGTTTTGGTTCAAGTTTGTAAATGTCAGAAATTTCCCCGATATTTGTAGTAAGTCCTTTATCAAATTTCTGCATACTTATTGGAGCTCCTCCTCTTCCTTTTTTCTCACTCTTGTCAAATTTTCCTTGCAAATCAATTCCAGTATCTACC
Organism: Candidatus Pacearchaeota archaeon; assembly: GCA_017608985.1. Classification (GTDB taxonomy): domain Archaea; phylum Nanobdellota; class Nanobdellia; order Pacearchaeales; family GW2011-AR1; genus JAFCEV01. The sequence continues at coordinate 3,227 of JAFCEV010000002.1, read as the reverse complement.
ATTTTTTCTTCAATAACTAATCCACAATCATTACAGATAATTTCTCCAAGATGAGAATCATATGTTAAATTTATGCTTCCACATTCAGGGCATTTTTTTATAAATCCCATTTTAGAATTTGTTATTTTGGAGTTTAATACAAAGATTTAAAAATCTTTCGTCTTTAAAAAACTTTTGTTTTTTGTTCTTGAAGAAAGTAGTAAAAAATTTAGTTGTGATTTGTTTTGGGGGGGTCAAAAAAGAAAATAGTTGAACTTGAAAAAGAAAAAATTAAGTTATATAATCTATAGAATTAGCAGAAAAATAGTTTTGGATAGAATTTTATTCTTTTAATCACTCAATCAAAACTCCGTTAATCATACCTTCCTGAGAAGGACGGTTTGTTATTTTGGCTTTTCCTAGTTCTGTTTCAACTATTGTTCCTTTTGTTAAAATATTCTGTCTTGCCAGAAAACGATTTGATGGGGTTTCAAGAACATTTTTTATTTCAACTTTTTGATTTTTATTCTCTGTTTTAACATTTATAAATTTTGTATTCAAAAGAAATGTCTTTTTCTTTCCTCCTCTGATTCTTTTTGATTTTCTTTTTTCTTCTCCGAGCTTCACAATTCTCTTTTGTCCAGGGAGTTCATGCAATTTTTTCTTTCTTCTTTTTATATATTTCCCCCCTGTTATTTTTTTTCCAAGTTTCATACTACTTAATTTTATTTTTTGTTTATAAATTATTCGGTTAATTATTTGCAAGGAAAGTTTTAAAAACAAATTTGTAATAATCAATTTATGGTTAATGGAATTGAGAGGCCTTTGGATTTGTTAAACAATTCTAAGGGCAAGGAAATTTTAGTGCATTTGAAAGGAGACAAACAATTTGTGGGAACTTTGTTGGCTTTTGATATCCACATAAATTTGGTTTTGGACAATATAAAAGAAATGCAAGATGGTGAAACCAAAAGAAAATTAGGATTGACTTTTTTAAGAGGAGATACAATTATCTTTATTTCTCCTGCTTCAACTGCATTGAAAAAAGAGTAAGCGTTTGCCTATTAATTTTCGCGAGGCGGAATTCTTGGCAGATTATTGGTAGTTGGGCTTTTATCCGCTGTCTCACATAAGTCACTTTGCTATTACTTTTTAATTTGAGTTGTAATTCTATTTTTTATCTAATGATTAATTATTAAAACCCTTTTTTCTTCTATAAACTATGGCAGAAAAAATTAAACTTACATTTTTGGGAACAGCTGCTTCAATTCCGACAGCGAAGAGAAACCATACAGCAATTTTATTGGATTATTCAGGAGAACATATTCTGATAGATTGTGGAGAAGGGACTCAGAGACAGTTTAGAAAAGCAAGATTAAATCCTGGGAAGATAAATAGAATTTTAATTAGCCATTGGCATGCAGACCATGTTTTAGGAATTCCCGGGTTATTACAAACTTTGGGGTTGAGCGGATACAATAAAACTTTTTATATTTATGGTCCGCGGGGAACTAAGAAATTTATGAGAGAGATATTGAAAATCTTTCATTTTTCAGGAGATTATAAGCTGAAAGTTGAAGAAGTTTCTGGAAAATTTTTCGAAACAGAAGAGTTTTATTTAGAAGCAAAAGCAATGACTCATAAAATTCCTTGCAATGCTTATTCTTTTGTTCTTAAGGACAGAATAAGGATTAATAAAAAAAAGTTATCAAAAATAAAAATTCCAAGTAGCCCTTTATTGTCTCAACTTAAACAGGGAAAAGATATTGTTTATAAGGGAAAAAAATATTCTGCAAAGAATCTGACTTATATTGAAAAAGGGAAAAAGATTTCCTTTATTTTGGATACCTCAATGAATAAAAGGGTTGTGTCTTTTGTCAAAAATTCGGATTTGTTAATTTGTGAATCTAGTTTTGGAGAGGATATGAAAGATTTTGCTAAAGAAAGATATCATTTAACAGCAAAACAAGCAGGAGAAATTGCAAAAAAATCCAAATCAAAAAAACTTATTTTAACCCATATAAGTCAGAGATATGAAAAGAGTTTAAATCAAATTTTAAAAGAAGCAAAAAAAGAATTTAAGGATGTTGAAGTTGTGAAGGATTTGGATGAGGTTGAACTTAAATAGAAAGATTTTAAATAGAACTGTTTCTTGAATTTATATAGAGCCTCTACTCGGTATCATGCTCAGTATTGGTTGAAGATTATTTAGTCTTCGCGTAATGCCTCGGTAGCTCAGTCTGGATAGAGCGACTGCCTTCTATGCTTAGAGGTGAAGCAAGCAGTAGGTCGCAGGTTCAAATCCTGTCCGAGGCATTTTGAAGAAGTAATATGCGGAGGTGGCACAGCGGCTACTGCAACTGGTTGCAGCCCGGTTTTTCGTGGGTTCGAGTCCCACCCTCCGCTTTCACTTCACAGACGGAAATTAGCCAATAGGAAGTGAAAACCTCGGCCCTTCGCTTTGTCTTAGAACAAATATAAAATAAATAATAAAAAAGAAGAAAATATTAAAAAATAGATTTTAGTTATATATTTTAAATATTAAAAAACTTTTTAAACTAAAAATCATTAATTAATTAATGAAAAGAGAGGTTCAGTATCTTATTGCTTTGGTTGTGCTTGCTTTAGGAGTAGTGGTTGTTTATTCTTTAAGTGGAGGTCCGACAGGTTATGCTGTTTTAACTAATGAAACAGATTGTATTGGTACTTGGATAAATGAAACTGAACTGCAATGTAACTCTACTAATGTTGTGAATGAAACAAACGGTTGGATTAATTCTTCAGAATATAAATTACTAGGTTCTGAGAACTCAACTAATTTTAGTGTCATCACTGCATGGAATATGACAAACTCTTCTAATCCAATAGAAATCCAATCTGGAAACTATTCTGTAGATCCTTGGACAGGAGTTGTTACAAATGCTACGAATATTAATTATCCTAATGTTAGATTTAATTATAGTTATGACAACATAACCTGTGAAAATATTACAACTGGAAATGGTACATGTGTAGGAGATGTTTGTGATACATCTCATTTAAATTTATGCTTGAATGAATCTAGTTGTGAGAATGTAGATGGGTATTGGTATAATGACACTTGTAATGAAAATGAATGTGCTTCTGATGACAATTGTGATGCTGATTATATATGTGTTGACGGGGCTTGCATCATAGAAGAAGGGGTTGAGGAATCAGAAGAAAATGAAACAGAAGAGCCAGAAGAAGTAATTGAAGAAGAAAGTGAA